>JAYVAZ010000172.1:0-5264 GCA_043750675.1 Pseudobdellovibrionaceae bacterium
TTTCGCCGCCAACGCGTTGCGGCTGGATCTGCAAAAAGACGGCTTTCACCTGACCGGCTATGCCGCTTTGCCGACCTATTCGCGGCCCGGACAAGATCCCGGACAAGATCCTGGTCAAGATCCCGGTCAAGATCCCGGACAAGATCCTGGACAGAATTAGTTATATTTTTTCTTCAAAAGGGCTGCTCGAAAGACAGCCTTTCTTTATTTAACAAAAAAAACTCTCCCTTCGAGAAAACACTTCGCCTTCGAAAAACGTCTCTCACTTCGAACAAAGCCTCTACTTCCGTTCCTTCTTGAAACAGGTCCAAATGCGTCAACTCCCAGTTTAAGACAATCCAAAAACCGCTTATTTTTTCCGGCAGAAAACCGATAGGAAGACCACTAAACTCAACAAAGGTCTAATATGAAAAAATTTTTAATGCTTGGAATTTTCGCCGGTTTAACATTACTTCCCCAACTGACATTCGCGGATTCCAAATTACCATTCTTCGATCAAGTGGCGATTAAAACTAATGTCTATAATGACGAATTCACGCGCACTCCAGCAAATGATACTCATTACGATGCTTCGGAAAAATATCCCAGCGACCCAAACTTCTATAAAAGTTGTTTTGACGTAGTAGCGCGCAGTACTTCTTGGTTCCGCTGCGAATAATCAATCGAAGCGAGGATAGATTCGCAGCAGGTGGGGTGCATAACGATCTCCACTTACTGCTTTCGACCGCTGTCGCAAAGCAACACCACCAGGTGGTGTCGCATCAAGACACAAATCAATCTGCGCCTGATGCAAACGGTTGCTGTACAGCAAAACCATCGGGGGCGCCTAGCCAGGTGGTGTCGCATCCGGCCACACCGTTTTTAATTGGAAATGCTTCGACAATGAATTCGAATTGTTTCACGACTCAACTCTGCAAATTACAATTCGATTTTTTTCGGATCAAAATCTATCGTTTTATCTATCAAATGACTTCTATAAAGCCGGGCATTGTACCCGGTTTTTTCATCTGACTCATTATCGCCAATGATCACCGATGCAGACAAATCCAATTGATGATCTTTTGCCGCTTTCAGTAACATTCCCGTTTGCGGTTTCCGAAAATACGAAGAGTTATTATATTTACTAATCCCTACTTTTTGCGTCGTAAAATTCGGCGCAACAAATTCTTGGAACTTGGAACTTTCTTCTGATTTATGGGCACCTTCGAAATAAGTGGCTACGTAAATATCGGTCAAAATAATGCCTTCGACCTTTAGCAATTCCGACATTCTTTGGTTGACCGCATTCACTTCTTTCATCGTAAACATTTTTCGTTCTACGCCGGATTGATTAGTGACGATGATCAATAGATAATTTTTCTGCAAAGCCATATGAAGCAACTCAACTGTGCAAGGCCGTAATTTTACTAAACCGGGATCATGTAAATAATCGATCCATTCGATTACCGTCCCGTCCCGATCTAAAAACAAGGCCTTTTTTTTATTCATTAAAGCAGTGCCCAAAGAAATGAAATTACAAATTTTACTTTTGAATGTTCTAGATTGGCCTCAAATAATCCGCCTATAATTAAACATATTTGTGCGCCGAAAACCCCTAACGCAATCCCGCGCTCGAAAGGTTTTCTTACATCGGCGTCTTTGAATTTGCGGTAACTAAATATTAAAAAACAAATATAAATCGATAAAATACAAACCAAACCCAAGATCCCGGTTCCCGCTAACCAATGAATGTATTGATTGTGTGCGTGGCTAACGATGGTTTGATCAGTAATTCCTAATTTTTCGTACAGCTCCGGTAGCATTTTTTTATTTTCACCGTACCCGACGCCCACGATCCAGTTGTCTTTGATAATTTCCCAATTTGCCTGCCACAAATGCCACCGTTTTTGATCGTAGTTTTTTTCGCTGAAAGAATACATCACGCGTTCTTGAAATTCAGGCCAATAATTAAAAGCCAATGCGCCCAACCCCCCAATCGTTCCCAACAGCAACAGCGCAACCCGTTTTGAATAGACAAACGCCATAAATATCATGGCAACGGCCAAAGCCAACCACACACCGCGCGTGAACGAAAACAAAATCGCTGCTGCCCCGATTAAAGTTACAAACCAAACCAAGTATTTCCTTGGATCGGACCACTGCGAATAAGTTAGTGACCAGCCGATAAAAATACAAAGAAGCAATCCGTAACAATGCGCAAACGTCATCGAATCGGAATACAGTCCTCCCGTTCGGGAAAATGCGCCGTGATCGCCAAACAAAGAAGGTAGGTCGCCCACCACCGGGTCGTATTTTAAAAAAGCCACCGCAATCGCGTATACACAAGCCGTCGCAAATATCGAGCAAATCCAAAATAAATGTTCTTCCCGTAAAGGCCGAAATATTAGTGCCGCATTAACAATGTAAAAAAACAAAATCCATTTAAATTCGACAAGGTACTTTATCCAATCGTTATCGACGGGCTTTGCAAAATAAAATCCTGCACCAACGATAATAAACCAAAGGACAAAAAGAATATCAAAACCCTTTTTATTAAACAGTCGGTAGTGCGGGTTTCGTTGCTGTTTCCATTGCCAGGCTTTGTATAACATCGCAACCGTTAACAATACCGAAGCCGCATCCATCGCGGACTGTCCCACCAGCATCGCGATCATAAAAAAGAACAAAAGAAAAGAAACCATATAATTACCTATTAATCTGCAGGATTTCCTGACTGAGTAGCTGTTTTACTTTTTGATCATCGTTGTTTTCACAAGCCTGTAATATTTCTTTGATAAATTTTTCCAACTCTTCCCAATGTTTAAAACTTTCGGAAGCCTTAAAAATTCTTTTATGCTCGGTGGGTGCCGCTTGCGAATCAATCAGAAGTTCTTCATACAATTTTTCGCCAGATCGTAAACCCGTTACCTGAACTTCAATATCACCTTCAGGATTGTTTTCGTCTTTAAATGTTAGACCACTTAATTCGATCATTTTTACGGCCAGATCATAAATTTTGATCGGGTCACCCATATCTAATAAAAAGACGTCTCCACCCTTACCCATGGCGCCGGCTTGGATCACTAACTGTGCGGCTTCGGGAATCGTCATGAAGTAACGAATAATATCTTTGTGCGTAACTGTAACCGGTCCGCCGTTAGCAATTTGTTCTTTAAATAAAGGGACCACTGAACCGCTACTACCCAGAACATTTCCGAATCTTACCATGGAAAATTTGGTGGTGGCCGAACCTTCTTTCGTGGCACCCGCAGAAATCACTTTCAATTGCAAAGCCTGCAAAATCATTTCGGCGACTCTTTTGCTGGCGCCCATAACATTAGTTGGCCGCACTGCTTTGTCGGTGGATATCAGTACAAAATTTTCAGTTTTATTTTCCAAGGCTTGTTTGCAACAAACCATTGTTCCAAGGATATTGTTTTTTGCCCCAGCACAAACGTTCATTTCAACCAGTGGAACATGTTTGTAAGCAGCGGCATGGTAAACCGTGTTTGGTAAAAACTGCTTAAATATTTGCTGCATTCTAGTTTGATTGCAAACGTCCGCCAATATCGGAATGATATCTACATTCATCTCGTATGAATGTAGTTTTTTTTCTATGTTATATAACGCATATTCAGAATTCTCTATTAACACCATTTGTTTCGGACCGTGTTTGATGATTTCCATACATAACTCGGAACCAATCGATCCACCGGCGCCAGTTACCATTACAACTTTACCGTGAATATTTTTCGCTATCAGATTTTTTTCCGGCGGAACTACATCCCGACCTAGTAGATCTTCGATACCTACTTCCCGAATGTCTTCGACTCTGACTTTGCCTTCAACCAGCTCGGCAATGCCTGGCAACGTCTTCAAACGTAACGAATAACCGTCGAACTGGGAAATCACTTCTTTTTTTCTGGTTCTTGATGCGGAAGGCATGGCGATTAATAAACTCGTGGGTTCGTACTTTTGAATAACAAAATCGATTTTCTGAGGGGAAAATACGCGAATCCCGTGAACTTCCGAACCCCATAATTGCTTCTGATCATCAAAAAAAGCCACGGGCCGGTACTCAAAAGAATTTTTCAATGCCAGCGCCATTTGCGCACCGGCTTTACCGGCGCCGTAAATAACTAAACTTTCACGGCGCAATCCCAAAACATTTTTCTTTTCGATTTGTAAGATTACTTTTCGGGCCAACCATCTGCTAAATCCGATGTACATGACCGCTAGGGCCCAATAAATAATAATGGAAGATCGCGGTACGGACACGATTCGACCCAAGGCAATGATGGCCGCTAAAATCAAAACCGAAATACTTACGCCACTGATAACAGTGGAAATCATCGCCTCACCCGCATATCGTATTACGGCACGATACAATCCCATGCGGATAAAAATAGGCACGGTAAGCAATGGGAGTGCTAAAAATAACCAACCGAAATCATGCAAAGGTGGTGTCCACGTGCCTTCACGAATGGCTATCGCTGAAAAGAACGCCAACGGAAGCAACAAACAATCACAGATTAACATCAGAATAATCTTAAATTTTCTCTGCATCTGCGCGAAGCGATTTAAAAATCTAAACTGCATTTGGACCGGCATTAAAAGATCCTCTGCAAAGTTTTAAATATAATCTTTAGATCAGCACTGAGGGATGCTAACTCGTAATACTTTAAAGATAGTTTTGTTTTTTGCGGGAGAATATATCTGATATAAGTTTGTTCCGGGTCTTTAGATGCCGCCAACAAATCAGACTCGTTACGAAATTCGATAGATGCCAAATCCGTAATCCCCGGTTTTAAAGATAATATTTTATTTCGATCTTGCTCGGACAACATGGCAACGTACTTTTCGACTTCGGGCCTAGGACCAACAAAACTCATTTGGCCAAACAGAACATTTATCAACTGCGGCAGTTCATCTAATTTGGTTGCACGCAGTATTTTACCGATTGCGGTTATACGCCGATCATTACCTGCGGTTATTAATAAACCTTTTTTGTCTGCATCCACTATCATGGTCCGAAATTTTAATATTTTAAAAGGTTTACTGTTTTGACCTATTCGTGTCTGTAAATAAAATACCGGACCGAAATCAGAAATAAAAATCGCGGCCGCGATCAATACAAAAAACGGCGACAGCAGCAGAAGACCGCAACTTGAAAAAAATAAATCAAAAAGTCTTTTCCCCAACCACACGTTATGTACTTTCTCTAACTATTTTTCGAATATTGAATATCACGCGGTCTTGATCGGCTTGGGTCATCTTCGTATACA
>JAYVAZ010000173.1:0-8189 GCA_043750675.1 Pseudobdellovibrionaceae bacterium
AAATCGCCTAATAAAGCTTTACCTTCGTAGTTACGAATATCAAAATCTAATAAGTCATCACTTCTTTGGAAAAGCTGCCCTAACAAAGTTCCCATTTGATCTAAAGTAGAATGTAAATGTGCATTTTCGACATTTTTTGCGATAAACGGTGCGCGCAAACACCATTTAAATAGCGATGATGTTTTTAAATTATGTACGCGATCCAATTGCGGAAGTTCAACCAAATAATCGCCGACTATGGAATCCTGTAACCACTCGCCTTCCAACAAATCCGAAATCATCTGAGCGGTATAGTGGACCAAATGAATATTACCAAAGGCCGACAAGTTCACCATTACCCGCGCTAAAAGGTAGTCCCCAGCCAAAACAGCATATTCAGGGGTGTACTTTAACCAAGCCGTTGTTTTGCCCCGACGTAGACTGGAGCGATCTACTAAATCATCATGTAACAAAGACGCGTTGTGAATAAATTCAATTGTTTGGGCTAACAGTAATTCGGTCGGAGCTGGAAGTTGCAAACCTTGCGACATCATCTGAATCATTTTCGCGCGAAAACCTTTACCACCTGAAAAAAGACCATCATAAAGATCATTCAGTTTTGGCAAATAGGAGGGGAAATCTTGAGGGGAATAAATTTTTAGATTTTTTTCCAGCGCCAATTAATGAATCCTTAATATTAATCTCTACCTGCCGTATAACGTTTGGCGTTATTTATAGCAAGAAGGAAAGTTTTACGAAATTAATTCAACTGTCCTTGAAGTCAAGGACAGCTTCGCGATAGGGTCTAAAATCAGCATGCAGCAAAAATTTACCAAAAAAATTCAGATTAAGTTTCGTGAAGCCGACCCTGCCGGAATCCTTTTTTTCGGCAATATTTTGTCATTGGCCCACGATACTTTTGAAGAATTTATTCAAAGTGCTGGATTTACCTGGAATGACTGGTTTAAGACGGACGAATTCATTGTTCCTATCCGTCAGACTGAAGCTCAGTTTTTAAGCCCTTTTATGCCCGGGCAATTTTATCAAATTGAAGTATTTGTTGAAAAAATAGGCGATTCTTCCCTTAAAATGAAATACACCTTTCTACAAGATTATAAAATCCACGCTGAAGTCAGCATGGTTCACACCTTTTTGAATTTTCAAACTAAATCTAAAATTCGAGTTCCCGAAAAGGTTCGAGCCAAATTAGAAAAGTATGTACAGGCCTAATGTGAAATCAGGGAAAACTACGGAATCAAAAAAATGGTGGAGCGAGGGAGTTCAGTTTCAGTGCCAAGGATCTGGCAAGTGTTGTACTTCGCACGGAGAATTTGGATTTGTTTTTCTATCCTTAGAAGATCGCCGAAGATTTGCAAAACATTTGGGAATTTCTACCTTGAAATTCACAAAAGAATATTGCGATCAGCGATCTGGCGCTTATCATTTGAAAGAAGATCCTAAAAATACCAACTGTATGTTTTTAAAAAACAAAGGTTGTTCGGTTTATGAGGCCCGCCCTATGCAATGCCGTACGTGGCCTTTCTGGCCAGAAGTAATGGGTGCAAAAACGTGGAAAAAAGAAGTGGTTAGTTTCTGTCCAGGAGTGGGAAAAGGAAAGATCTACACTAAAGAAGAAATTGAAATGAACCTTTCGCTGCAAAACAAAACCGAAGATGACATCCTCAGAGAAGCGCAAAATTAGTTTCCAAAAACTCCTATAAAATCGTCAAACTTTTAAGCGGTTGTAAAAATCTAGAAAAACGGACTCAACTTAGGTCTAGTTTTGCCGATAGATACAGCATGAAGCCAGCGAAAAAAGCTCTAAAATTACTAATTGAAGCATTACCAAAACAAGTCAGGTTTAAAGTCATCAGACGTTTAGTAAAACTTGATGAAAAAACGATCCCTAAAAACTTAATGATTAAAATCGCCGAAACTCAGGAAGAATTTCAACAAGCCTATCATATTTTATATGATGCTTATGTCGAGTGCGGTTACCAAAAGAAAAATTCAAACGAACTAAGAATCATAAAGTATTTTGCCTTACCAACCACCACAACAATCATTGCAAAAATAGATGATAAAGTGATCGGCACGATGAGCCTAATCCGCCGAGGCCCAATGGGAATTCCATTAGAAAAGGAATTTGATATCGCCAATATAATTGGACAAGGAAAATCAATTGTTGAAATTTCTTCGTTGGCGATCGCAAAAGAATCAAGACACCAAAAAGGTCCTATATTTTTGCCACTATGTTTTTATATCTACAACTATATCGTTAACTTCATGCAATCAGATTACGCGACCATTGCAGTTAACCCCAATGTCAGCGATTTCTATGAAGGATTGCTGGCTTTTTCCTTGCTGGAAAAAAGAGCAGTACCGAAATATGATTTTGCCAACGGAGCGCCGGCCGTGGGCCTGATAAGAAAGTGTTCAAGTTGGTCGGATGATATGTATACATTGTTTCGGGACACACCTTATCATCGAAATCTCCACCAATTGGGGAGCGAAACTAACAAAGAATACTATCAGTGGCCCGACCGTACCTATGCAAAGGCAATGGATCCTAAGTTGACACCGGCACTACTAAATTACTTTTTTAATCGCCTTAGTAATATTTTTGATGACATGACCGAAAATGAAAAATTAACTTTGCAGTCCTATTATTCATCCCCGGAATATAAGGACATTATTCCTAAAAATAAGATTAAAGAAGCTCGTTCCAGTAATCGCTTTATCGTAAATACGTATGCAATTTTTAAATCTTCGAAAATCTTAAAAGTTATAGAGACTTCAATCAATGGATTGAAAATTACCGGTTTACCTGACGAGGATCATTTTAGACTGACCGTAAGAATAGCGGAAGCAAAATATGCCCAATTGTTAGTTACAAAAGTTTGGGAAGATCTCAAAAGCCAAACCTGTGGCCTTAAAATCGAAAAAAGTGACTTTAATTGGTCCGAATACATTCAGTATCTGAATAGTGATTTAGTAAAAAATTAATAAGCGTTTTCGTGGTCGTCAAAACAGATTTGACTGCCGTTTGGAAAAATTTTCTCCTTACCGTTAGGATCTTTGAACTTTAAATTGGCCGCTGCAAAACCACATTGTAAATTTCCCCCGAAGTGAAAATCAAAATATCCCGACCACAAAGATTTTTTACCTTGGATCACGATACTAACCGTGTCGGGAGAGGTAAATTCTTTTAATCCGCCATCTTCCTGCCAAACCACCGAAGAATTTGAACTGACCCGAATCCAACTGGACTCAAACTTCATTTTTCCCGAAATTTTACTCATTGTATCTAAGGTTCCATCCGAATAAAAACTTACCAAACTGTTGTTTATCAGTTCAGATACGTAATGATATTGACCTAAAATGCTTTCGATCCTTTCATTCTTAAAAGTAGTGACTTGAGTAACGTAACCCCGCTCAACCAATCCGTTAGCGAAAAACGTAAGAATAGCGCGATCTAATTCTACCTTTGAAAAACCATCAGGAGTTGAAAATGGAACTTCGTTACCTTGTACCGACCAAACTAACTTCCCTTCAAAACGGATCAACTTTATGTTTCCGTTGTTGTAAAAAAGAACCGCATCTTTTTTTAAAGAAAGCGGTTGAACTTTTCCATTTTGGTTAAAATACCATACCGAATTTGCTACTGGATAAGCCGAAACAAAAATATCACCCTGTAAGTTAAAATTTTTATTCAAATCAATAAGGATGGATTGTTTTCGAATTGTAGTTAGTCCCGCTTTTTTTAAAGTCTCGATCAAATCTTTAAGCGAAATATTTAACAGCTGTTCAGAGGTCAACAGAGAATTAAAATTTCTAATGTAAATGGATTCCTTCGGAAAAACCCCCGCCGATTCAAAGGATTCTTTGGCGACAGACCAGTTTAATGCCGCACCGGCTTGGTCCAGCGGAGTCAGTCGATTCCACAGATTAGCATTGATTCTGATCTGCTCTTTTAAATCGGAGTCTACCAGTACCGAATAGTGACAACCTAAGGGAGCTTTTAATATCAGATCCTCATTCGGCATTGGCTGTTCCGTCTGGCCGAATATCATTTGTGTTATTTTTGCAAAAATGGCCAAAGACCGCTGATAAAGATCAGCCCGTTCCCCCATTGCTGACCGCATATTTGCAAACACATCAGCCATAGGCAAAACATCGGGATAAACAATTCCTTTAAACAGAGCGCCCTCTGCGTAATCTAATAGAGTGACTTTATCACTACAAACCATCACCCCTATTTGATAGCTGGAAACCAAATTTTGAGCTTTTGTAAGTGCTGGTATAAAATATAAAAAAATAAAAATTAAATTTTTCATAGAAAATGAATCGTGTCCCCAGCGAAGTATTTTACCTTTTGACCTTGATTATTAGTAAATTGAACGTCTTTGTCTGTTATTAGCTGACTAACAACTCCGGTCGGCGCCAAAGTAACCGAAGTAAATATCTTCGGGTAGAAAAACAGTGAACCAATTTCAATCGGCTCATTACTTGCCCAAATAAAAGATTTTACTACCCCGCGGGCATGAAAAAAAACCTCAGATTCGCGACCCACTTCAAAATTTTTAGACTTGATCGTGACGTACCCTAGCGCCCCGCTGATTTTTAATAATTCAGCAGCTTCTGAAAAATAGGCATAAGAAAAAGAAAAATAACCTGAATTATTTTTTAGTGAAGAACCGGAAAAATTATTTGATCCCTCTTGAAAATTCCCATTTTCGTAAAACTTCAAGGCATCAGTGGAATATTCATAACTAGAAAAGGATAAAACAGAACTGCCTACGGGAACGGTTAGATCATTAGAAATGCGCAACGAGCTAACCGAACCGCTGGGAAAAAAAGTAACCGGGTCTTCTCGTAATATCAAATTTTGATTTTTCCAGTGGTAGATCATACCTTTGACCGCGGTTGCCATTTTAAGCTTCTGATCTTGAATAACTACTTTATCGTTCAACAAAAAAGCAATCCCTTGTGCTTCCATCCACGCTAAACCCGCATCCTTAAACAATAGTGAACGGCTTGGTAAATCCAACTGATTGAACTGATTTGTTGCCAGCAAAGCATTTAACAAACGTAAGCCTTTTGACGTTTTGCTAGAAGACTCACGGTAGAATAGTTCGTGCATCATTAGGCCGACTTTTTGAGAAGGTGACAGCCGACCCCACAGCGTTTGATCGATTAAATATTTTTTCCCACCGCTTAGTAAGATCGAATTCTGATTTACAATTTGATGCCAAGAACAATTATCTGGCAAAGTAACGCCTAAGTCTGAAATTTCCTCTATTGGAATATTTTCGATAAATACGGACTCGGATGCAAAACTATTCAACCATTGTTTATAAATTTCACTGCGTTGGGTCGAATGTACTGCTATTCGCGCCAGATAAACGGATTCGATTTCAGTTTCCGACACCGCTCCGGCAAAATCTGGTTTTCCATAACCTAATGAAGTCGCCTCATAAAAATCCAAAATTTCCAAAGATTGACCCTGGCAAAGAATGGCGCCGCCACCATTGCCTTTGATATCACCGGCCCTAACTACAGCAGATATAAAAATTAAGTACAAAATAATGAATAGAGATTTCATTGATACCTTCCTGACTTCTTTATCGGAGTGGTAATAGGAAAAAGTTGCACGGAAAGTTGATAGACTTCAGTTTTTTTCCCCGCCTCCAACAAAGATTCCAATTGCTTTACGTAATTTCGAGTAATCAATTTTGCCTTCTTCAAATTTTTCACATTTGTTGGAATTGTCATCGAGTAAAAATCGCGGTCTTCAATAGGAACTGACCACATTTTACTAATTGCCAACTGAATATCATTTTGATGACCAATTTTAAGCGCCAAGGAATTACTTTCATCACTAGAAGTCAATTGAGGATAGTTGCGCTGTAGTTCTCCTTGCGAAGTTTTTTTAATTAATTCTAGTTTAAGTAAGTTTTCCAAAATTATTTCAGTTCGTTTTTTTCCCACTCCCAGTCTTGCACTGATCCAGTCGACTTCGGGGCGGAACTCATCTAACTTCATCAAATTAAGAACTGCATAATATTCCCATTCGGAAAGAACTTTGAAATGAATATCATTTTTTAGCAGTTTCCGATCGGACATGGGTTTAACCCATTTCTTGTCTAGGGTAAGTCCTCGGCTTTGCATCGCGCTAACAAAAAAAGTTTCCTTTTCTTTTTCTCCCAAATTCAATTTTTGCGGAAGCGAGCCCAACAAGCCCAACGGAATATTTCTAGTCCCTTTAAATATCTTTGATAATGTAGAGGCATGAATTCCCAGGTCTCTAGCGTAAGCACGTAAAGAATAATTTGAATTTTGTTTTTTCCTGGCCTCAAATTTTGCTTCCAGTTGTTTTACGTATTCCATTTGGGCAATTAAAGGTCCAGTGTGGCATTCTGTCAACGCTAATTCTTGTGTGAAACAACCTTAAATCCTGCATCGTAAATTATAATGTATTTAGGAAGTGTTAAGAGGTATCCACATGGAAATTAATCAAGACTTTTTAGATCCGGGAAAAAAAGAATCCATAAATTATAAAGAAATTGAAACAATAGTAAAGATGGCGTTAACCGCACCCAGCGGGGATAACAGCCAACATTGGCGATTTACCTGGAACGAAAAAACTTTGGCCATTTTCTATGTACCTGAATTGGGTAAACATGCACTAAACAACGGAATGCACGCCAGCTGGTTGTCCTTAGGTTGTTTAGTCGAAGCCGTTAAGATTGCGGCAAGTGGTTTTAAACTACAAATCACTACCGAATATGAACTAGGCGAGAAACCGAATGTACCTGTCGTTAAAATTAGTTTTAATAAAAAAGAAATTAAGACCGATTCTTTGATTTCTGAAGTCTTTAAGAGGAAAACAACTCGAGTGCCTTTTTCAACCGAAAAAGTATCTGATGTTGTTTGGGAACTGATGGGCATTGAAGCTTCGCGATTCGACAACACAAAGTTTTCATTTTTGAAGTCCGTTCCTGAAGAACTTCATAACTACATCTTATCTTGCGATCCCTTGATGTGGAAAAATCAAAATGTCGCTAAGGACTTCTTAAAATGGGTACGACTTTCGGAAGAAGAAAGCCAAAGGACTACCAATGGTATGCCTTGGCAAACTTTAGGAGTGTCAAAAGCCGACCTCCTGCCCTTTTATTTTTTAAAAAAGTGGCCTTTGCTGATAAAAATTTTATGGCCGCTGGGTTTAGGGAAAAAGATAGCTCGCAATGCGGCCCAACTATTACCTAAAGACACTAGTATCTTCGCAATCGCCGTTAAAGATAATCAATCCGATTCGTTAGTGGAGGTCGGCAGAATGGCTTATCGTCTTTGGCTGGTGTTAACTTCGGAAAATATAGCGGTACAACCATTGTCATTATCCAGTTTAACCGGTTTTGATATTCTGAATGGAGTGGCTCCGCACTTATCAGATAGTTTAACGGTAGAAAAATATAAAAATGGCTTTAAACTATTAAGAGAACAATTTCAGTTTAAGCCGGGTTGGCATCCCGTCTGGATGTTTCGGATAGGTAAGGTTAATGGCAAATCGCTGTTGGTGAAAGCCCCGCGCGAAGATGTAAATGAAAAGCTATTGATCTACACAAGGAACTCTTAGTTGGCTGCGCGAGTCCGCTTGCATAGTTGGCTGCGCGAGTCCGCTTGCTTCATCTCTATTCGATTTCCTGAGAGATTTTTATTTGTAACTCACGTACTTTGATTTTTCCTAGATCTGTCACCGGGATGTACATCACCGGAATCAAATCTTCTACTTTTTCAATGGATCTTAATCCCTGATTTAACTGATTGATGATCAGTTGCACGTCGCCTGGCGGAAGATCTTTGCGGTAGGCGCAAACAATCCTCATTCCTTTTCTACTATCTGGCTGAGTCACTATAGTCATCAACTGGCTCCAGTCGGGATAGGCCGTCATCAACTGTTCTAATTTATTTCTTAATTCGTGCATATTTATCGCTTCACCGGATATTTTCACGATATCAGATTCTCGCCCTCGAGGAGTTAAAAACCCGTCTTCGATTTCGGCAAAGTCTTCAGTCTGGAACCAATCGCCCGCTTGAAAATATCGATTTTTGTTTTTATCAGTATATAAAATGGCGGTACACAAAGAGGGTGATTTCAATTTTAATTTTTTTGCGAGATCCAGTTCCGCCGTAATATGCGGTAAAATTTT
>JAYVAZ010000174.1:0-2494 GCA_043750675.1 Pseudobdellovibrionaceae bacterium
TTCATGGGGGAGTTCTCCTTTTGTTTTAATGGTTTAGCTTGTAATTAAACCATTCTGGAGTACTCCCTTTTTAATTTCTACCACTTTCGGGACGCGGCCCAACGAAAGAGCAATACAAGGCCACCGGAACTGACGGAACCCCATCTCCCGGAACCGGAACTCAAAATTTAAATGAAAAAGAAGGAAAGCTGCTTCCGTTCAGCCCGAACCCGCGTGTGGGTTCGAGTACTGTCGGAATTGGTGCCCCGGGCCAGACTTGAACTGGCACGCCCGTTTAACCGAAGCCCAGGATTTTAAGTCCTGTGCGTCTACCAATTTCGCCACCGGGGCACGCGAGGGGTAAGAGAATCATTTTTAACAAACCGTTGTCATTATTTAATATGCTGCGTTCTGAAATAGTGAAGTTTACCCGCAGCTTTTGCGTAGTAATTAATCAAACTTGGAAGTATTGGTTTTCGCTTTGACAAAAACCTAGATAAATTTTCTGATGGAAGGGTAGTAAGGTAAACAAATTGAGTGAAAAAATTTCGCGTTCTGCTTTTCCAAAGTTTCTATCTGTTTAAAAAGTCGTTTTGGCTGACCATTCCCCTGGCCATACTCAGTTCTTATTGCGACCAAAAGGTGATTTCACGGATTGAAGACCTTCTCTCAAATCCTGAAGGCAGCATCCAAAAAATTTACTGGTATGGGGGCCTATCCTTAATGAATTCGATTTTGTTTCCGATGTTACTGACTTCAATTCTAATTTGTAGCTACAAGTACAACAGTCGCTTTTGGTTTTTTCCTTGGTTGCGTAATTTGAATAACTTAACGATAGAAAGTTTCCGTGCATTTGGAAAAGTCATATTTTATTCGTTACTTATTCTGCCAGGAATTTATAAATATTTTTCGGTTCTCTTTGTACCCCACATTGTTTTACTAGACCCAGATTATGAGAAAGGATCTTTAGACAGTTTAAGTGCTTCAAAAAAACGAGTTTTCCAAAGTTTCAAACCGATCGTGCTGCTGATTATTTTGGGGCAAATCGTGATTCCATTTTTGTTTACCGCATTTGACGAATACCATAATTTTACGCTTAGCTTCTGGAAGGCTTCCCTAATGAGTATTGTTGATTTATTGTTGCAATTTATAGTGAGCGTCCTACTATTAAATGTTTTTTTGCAGTCCGTCCCAGTTAAACAGGAGAAAATTTTATGAGTTTAATTTTTAGTTGGAAAGATATAAAGAACCGCAGTCGTGGTTTGACTTTCGATGATGTACTGATGATTCCTTCGAAATCAGATGTTCGTTCTAGGCGCACACCACAGTTAAAATCTCGCCTTACAAAAACTAAATTTTTAGAGACTCCTATTATCAGCGCAAACATGGATACCGTCACCGAAGCCGAAATGGCAATAGCGATGAATCAACTAGGCGGATTAGGCATTCTTCATCGTTTTGTAAGTATTGAAGAACAAGTCAGTTCTGTGCATCGAGTGAAGGAATCTGGCGCATCCATTATCTCTGCCAGCATCGGTGTGAATGACGACTTCAAACAAAGGGCTATGGCCCTAATAACAGCGGGTGTGAATGTTATGACTATTGATATCGCGCACGGACACTCGATTCAAATGATGGAGACGATGCGCTGGTTGAAAGACACTTATTCTGACATTGAAATCATTGCCGGAAATTTGGCGACCCCAGATGCAGCCTATGATCTGATTCAAGCTGGCGCCGACGCCATCAAAGTAGGTATCGGACCGGGATCTATGTGTACCACTCGGGTGATTACTGGTTGCGGAGTTCCGCAATTAACAGCAATCGCCCTTTGTGCTGAAATCGCGGACGAATTTGATGTGCCTGTTATCGCCGATGGCGGAATCAAAACCAGTGGAGACATGGTTAAGGCGTTCGCCGCTGGTGCTAGCACGTTGATGTTAGGTTCAATGTTAGCCGGAACCATAGAATCCCCTGGCGAAATTAAAAACGGCAAAAAACAATATCGTGGAATGGCTTCTAAATCTGCGCAAGTGTCTTGGCGTGGTGGGGTTCCGGAAGGAATGGCACCAGAAGGCGAAAGCACGCAAGTTCCAGTCAAAGGTCACGTGAAGCATGTGATTAATGAAGTGACCGGCGGAATTCGCAGCGGAATGAGTTATATCAATGCGACCCAAATCCTGGAAATTCGGGATAAGGCCAAATTTATGGAAATGAGCGCGGCGGGAGTTAGCGAGTCTCGGGCTCATGGTCTTTCCACGTATTCGAATTAATTGAGTATATAGAAAACAGGCGTTTTCTATAGGTTATGTTACAGTGTTAAGTTTTGAACGGGAGTGACTCTTCGGTTGACGGAGCTTTTCTTAAAACTGTATGCTTTTTTCATGTTCTTAGTTGTCGTTATGACAGTTCTTAGAGCGCAGTTGTTGTTTAAAACAAAGATTTCATTTTGCTCATTTTTAATATAATGATCTCTTTAGAGGGCCGCAAATATGCGGCCTTTGTTTTTTGGTCG
>JAYVAZ010000175.1:0-5546 GCA_043750675.1 Pseudobdellovibrionaceae bacterium
TTCCGGCTTTGTGACAGGCTTCCAATTCTTTAGTAAGAACGTTTTCCTTGTCTTCGGGCCCATCGACAAACAAATACCCATTTACAAATTCAAAATCACAATCGATTTTTTCCTCTTTAATAATATCAGCCACTTTTTGAATCGCAGCGGTGTGACTTTGGGCAGCCAGTCGTGCGCCATCGACACCGTGCAATTTTTCTAAATTAAAATATCGATCATCAAGTGCATTAGAAAAATGCGCCGTGGTTCTTCCTGTTTGGCCACTACCCAATTCGTAACTCTCTAAAACACAAACGCTTTTGCCTTCTTTTTGCAAAAGGTAAGCAGTCGTTAGCCCACCTATTCCTCCGCCAACTATACAAACGTCAACCTTGATAGCTTCTTGTAAAAAGTTATACTGCGGCATCGTTATGTTCGCAGACCATTGTGAAAGGCTTTCATCTGGGTGGGAGGCGTGCATAAAATCTCCTTATTAATTTCTAAATTAATAAGCAAGATGGTGCCAATGATATTACCGAGTTTATAGTCGGTTAAAGGGCTATATTCCCCGGTTTCGCGGCAAAATGGGTCAAAGGGAACGTTTACAAAAAATCATTGTTTGCGCTGATTCGACCACGGTTTTTCCATTACTGTTCAAAGATTTTTTCACTTCGGATTCCAGTTGATTTTTAAAATTCATTTTTTCTTTTTCCGGTAGTGCCGAAACAAAATAGTAATCTTTATAAGTAGGCCAATATTGATCCAACGTTATTTCCGCTGAAGTCTTAAAACGCCGAAGTTCAACCTGGTCAAATTTCGCAGGCGGAAAAATTTCATGAATCTTTTCATCGCTATAAACACGATTGTCTCCGGTGACTGGCGAAATAAATTTCGGAAAATTTTCTAAAATGAAAGTTCGAAAAGTCTTTCTAAAAATGGAAAGTGGATCATTTGGATTTGGCATAGATCCTATAATCGCCGCAAAGATTCCGCCGGGCTTTAGAAGACGATGAATTTCGTTCACCACGGGTTCAATAGGATTCATTAACATAAAAGCCATATGGCAAAGAACTGCATCAAAAGAACTATCAGGTTCGGAAATTTTATCGGCCATTTCATTTTTAATTCGAAAACGATTTTTGAATTTACGTCTTTCTGCCAAGGCCAGTTCGTGAACCGACATATCCAAACCTAAAATATTCAGTTCCTTGTTTGGCAGTCGGTCAATATAGGTACTTAGATTGGCATCACCGCAAGCCAAATCTAAGACACTTAATTTATCCGGTAGGGGAATCAGTACATTAGTTAATACTCGGTAAGAATTTAATCCTTCTGCATTTACAAAGTTGTCAAATGAATCGGGAGTCATTCCTGGCGCGTCTTTGTGCGCCTCTTTTAAATACTGAACCCATTCTTCGGGAGTTGTTTTCTGTCCATCAAGTACTTTTTTAGTAAATTCGCTCATTGTGTGTTCTCCGGATGCGGTTTTTTTCTTTTTAAAACGCGTTCCCAGAAAGTGGGACGTTTTTTAGTAAATCCCGCACCCCAGGCTTTAGTATTTGGAAGGCAAAAATAAAGAAACGGATGTAGAACCCGTCGCGGAAATATTCGTCGTAAATAATAAAAGAATTCCGCATCCAAGGTAGCTGGAATCCAAAGAGGGGGATCTACCGTATAAATAACGTCCAACACCAGGCCAGCGACTTTTTCCGGGCTGGTTCTAGACATTCCCATTAGTTTTTCGACAAAGGGAGACATCGATTTATAAAATTCTTGATAAGGCCCAGGTTCCGCTTCGGCTTTACGTGCCGTTTCGGTGTAATAAACTTTTTTAAATGAGTTCGAATGAATGAACCCAGGTTGCACCATAGAAACGTTAATTCCAAACGGCCGCATCTCATACCATAAAGATTCACTAGCCCCATCTAAGGCATGCTTTGAAGCCGAATACGAAGCCATAGTCGGCATGGCTAACATTCCACTGACCGAACTAATATTAATAATTTTTCCGCGGCCTTTAGCGCGCATATAAGGGATCACCAAACGCATCAACCCCATAGGACCTATGTAGTTTGTTTCCATTTGTAACACTTCATCGGCATCAGTCATATGTTCAACTGCCGAACGATAAGAGATCCCGGCGTTATTCACCAGGATATCAACACTTCCCCAAAGGGCGCCAATTTCCGCGACTAAATTTTTTCGCTGATCATCGGCAGTTACATCTAAAATTCGGATAAGAAAATGATCGTTTTCTTTAAACTTGGCGCGCAACATCGGCATGCTGCCTTCGCGGGCAGTGATCACGATTCGAAATGTGTCCAGTTTATATAGTGCAATGGCCAACGCATAACCGATACCTGAACCACAGCCAGTGACTAAAATAATTGGTTTATAGGAATGTGGAATTTTTCTTTTATACCAATATATATAACGATACATACGGCAATACTAGAACTTGGAAATTGAAAGCGCAATTAAGATTTTCTGACGAATTCTGATTTTAAATTCATAGCGCCAAATCCATCGATTTTGCATGCGATGTTATGTCCATCGCCGCCATCAGTTAAGCGAATGTTTTTAACTTTGGTTCCGACTTTAATTGCAGAACTGGAACCTTTGATTCTTAATTCTTTAATTAAGGTAACTGAATCACCGTCATTTAAGATAACCCCGTTGGAGTCTCTGATCTTATCATCTTCTTCCACCAGGTTTTCCACAGAAGTACTGTCAAGGTTTACTGACCATTCATGCGAGCACTCGGGACAGATCCAGAATATTCCATCTTCATAAATATTTGCGGACTGGCATTTCGGACAAAGGGTTGGATTCATCATGAGGAATTTTTACTTGATCTGTGGTTTTTTTACACGTCCTTTTTTGCGTAGAACACTTTATTTTGAGTTAAGGCATGGAACAGACTTAGTATAGATATCATTTATCTCTTGAAAGGAGACTTTATGAAAAATAATAAAGAAAATAAAGAATCTATGACTCACAAAGCAGGCGATGCTATAGAACGTGCGGGACAAAAAGTTTCTCGTGCGGGTGCGGAACGTTTAGGTAAGGTCATTTCCAATGCAGGGGATAAACTAGAACATTCTGGCGAAAAAAAATCTACCTGGAATAAGCCGCAAAGATAACCGCTTCATTTTCCAGTCAAAGCCCCTGGTTTTTGCCTTTAGTTTTTTAAAAAGCCTCGCGGTATTGCGAGGCTTTTTAATTTGTAGGCAATCCCGAATCAGGCTAATCTGTTTCGGGGGAATTTGATGAAGTATCTTATTGCAATTGCCGTTTTACTATCGATCACATCATTCGCGGCTAATGATCGTTCTAATCGTGAAGCCATACGTTTACGTATCCGGGAACATTTAGAAGAGGTCCAATCTTGTTACAAGACCGCATTGGTTAAAAGTGCTGAATTGGAAGGTAAAATCGTAGTTCATTGGGAAGTTGACGACCAAGGTGCGGTAAAAGAAGTTTCACTGTTAGAATCAAAAACCACGATAAAAGATTCGGTAATGCAAACCTGCATCACCGATATGTTTAAGACTTGGAGTTTTCCACCAGCACCTAAGGGGCAGGTTATTTCAATTGATTATCCCTTTATTTTCAAAAAAGGCGGAAAGTAAAAAACCTAGTTGGCCTTTTTCATTCGGGTCATTAGGGCTGCCGGTCTGACAACCACTTCATGTTCGGGAGTATTCGGGCGTACGACACCCACATAACCAACTGTAATCTGCACATGCGGCCAACGCTGACTAGCCAGCGGCACCAAAGTGTCGCGCGCCTTCGCAAAGTTAGCATAGTCATCATCATAAAAAGCCCAGGTGGCTTTTTGAGCAGAATTTAATTGAGCCTCTTTTTCCAACTGATCTAACATTTCCTGCATATTTAATGATTTCGAAACTTCGCTTTTTTCTTTGGCTAGAACTAAAGTAGGATTTGATTTCAACCGGAGTGTGGGATCACTAACAGCAAAAATATTTTCACCAGGAATTAAATTTTTGATCAAACCTTGGGTTTGTAAATATTGGAAACCTTCTAATACATCAACCGCTGTAGATGAACGAGCAGTCAAAATAAAGACGTCGTTTGCTGTAACACTGTTGTCCAACTGTTTTACGAAGTCGGACCACATTGGTGCTTTCCATTGTGCAGCTGTTCTGGTAGCCAATGTTTCTTTAATATGTCCTAAGAATGCATTGGTTCCGGGAACACCGGTAAAATTTTGAAATGAAAATTCGGGATTCAGTGTCCAGTCTTTGTATTCGCCGTCTTTGCCTAATTCGGCACGAACTTCGGCCCACATCGCCGTAGAAATTCGTTGAACATCCTGCGCAGAAGCGGTCTTCACGTCGGCTCCACTTTTATAAATCTGTACGTAAGCCGTCGTAGAAATCAAGGTGTCGTCAAAGTCATAAACCGTTTTTGTCAATGAACCGGCAAAGGCGATCCATGAAGTTAGGACTATTGGCGCAAAGGCAAGAATTTTAGCAGTAGGGTTGCTCACGTAAAAGCTCCTTTAATGAAGGTTATCTTTTACTTAGCGATTACTGCACCAGCCTCTATTGCGCTTAAATTGAAGATAGAATAGAAAGGCTGGCTATTTGAATTACACTGGTCGCGGACTGTCACCTTTTGGATGAGATCCAAATTTACAAAAATGTATATTCAAAATCTGTTACCGGATTTCTCTTCTGCTGAATTGAGGACCCGGCGCGACGACTCATTAAGGTTATTTTTTTTGCGGTAAATTTTACTGGCCGTACTTCAGAACATTCGGCAACAGAATACCACATAGGCGCTAACAGACTAATTTCCGATTTTGCATAGTAGCCTCTGCCTGGAGGAAATCCAATGTCTTGCATCGGTATGGATTTTAACTGGGAATCGCAGAAAAACGTAAACACAGGCTGGTTAAGATACAGGCTTGCTCCCATCGAATGAGAAACAGCAAGTTCATGCGAATAAAATATGATTTCTTTGGAAATTTCGTCCAAATAGATCCCAATTGTAGGTCCCTTAGAATTATAAGTAGGCACCTCGAACTTTTTGAATGATTGAAGCTGCTGGGAGTAATTATCATTCCATCTAGGATAACTTTCACCCAAGTTTTGAGCTTTGCTAGGGAAATTCTGGTCTATTTTCTCGAATTTCAAAAGTTTAAAATCTTCCACAGTATCTTCTTTTGTTATTTTGATTTGCCCTTGTTTCACCCAATTTAGCCAATCGTAGTTCTGCCCGGGAGAACTATCAATGAGGCGGGCGATGATGTAACCGGTAGCATTTTGATCTTTATCGGCAACATGATCTTTAATAATTTCTGAATAAACAGTTGATAAGGCCTTATCTCCTCCCAAAGGAAAGTAAATAACTCGCTGTTTGGCTTCCGTTAGATCCCAGCCAGTGTTTTCATAAACCGTAGCAGCAATTTTTCTTGAGGTATCTCTTGAAACATCGAAGTTACTGTCCTTTTCTGGGAGCTGATCGAAGAGTTGGGACTGAACAGAAAAGGCCAATAGCAAAAACAATAGCATTATCTTTTTTTCTTTGTAGACCACGGC
>JAYVAZ010000176.1:0-3605 GCA_043750675.1 Pseudobdellovibrionaceae bacterium
TACGAAAACAAGTAAATAGATCATTTGCACTTGCATCGATCAATGGGCAAGGATTTGTTGCGGAAACTTTATTTGAGTCGCTAATAACCATAGAAGTGCTGATAGCAGTAAGATCAATTCTTTTAATCAGGTTTGCGGTATTAATTTGCAACAGGACACTCGCATTGTCCGATAAATTGACCGCATTGGGGCCGCTCACTTCAAAAGTGGTTTCTTCTTCAGTCACAAAGGAAAATGTATTCCCATTCACTGTGCCAGTTAAGACAACACTATTATTCAACAACTCTGCGGGCGCACCTGGGGGCAAGGCAGATGTTCTATTTAGTTGAATCTTTATTCTGCGCAAGGCAGCTGCGCCTGCTGTGCCAGCCTGGAGACTTACTGGGGCTGCATCGAATAAATCAATCGTGTAGGGACCGGTAAAATCATTTTCTACTTCAGGTACTTCGGATCCAGAAGCGCCCTCTTCGGTTTTAAATTCGATCTCACCAATACTTATCCACATTTGATTCAATACAATATTATTGCTTACAGCATCCAATAAGGAATTAGGGGGCGGAAAAGCATTTGCTGTCTTCAAAATATTAAGTGCAATAAATTGCCAAATATTTTTTAACTTCATGGCGACGGTTGCCGACTGTGCAGATCCCGTAACAGAAAAAGAGACTAGTGGGTTCCCAGTACTGGTGCTTTCTGCTTTTTTAGAACACCCTACTAAAGTTAGTAGTAAGAATGTTAAAAGGCTTATCAATACAAGATTTGATATTTTAAATAGATATTTCATAGACACCTCTATTTTCTCATTTTTCTAGTCAAAGGGAAAGCCGCGATCTCAACGTGGTACACATCATCTTTATTGTTATTTTTCTCGTCGATTGCATTTTTACAATCTTCCATAGCTTTAGAAAGTATGTCTCTTATTTTATCTAAGTCCTGTGCCTTTAAAGCAACCGTATGACCTAGAATTAAGCGCCTTTCGCGTGAAGTATTGTCAATACTATCGGCGGCCAAATTTAAAGCTTGTCGGTGAAATTGGCCTAAACTTATTTTGAAGATACCTTCGCGACAATCTAAATGTGCTTCAAGACTTTTCCATTGATTCTTTTTAACATCAAATTCAATCAGGTTTCTTTCTTTCAGAAAATGGATGGCTTCATCAATTTCCTTTAAAGACAATTTGACGTTGATATTGGATTGAATCCAATTTGCATTCAATTCAAAATCTTTCATAAAAGTCATTTCACGGATACATACATAGTGCCATTTAGTTAGATATTCGTAGACGGCATGTTCTTTTTCATTATTATTTTTAAACTTTTTAAATTTAGACATTTTATGAATGGCATCTAATCTTGCTTTTGTATCTTCACTTTCTCCAACGGTTCTTAACAGGCTAAAAAACTGTATTTCTTGTGCTGATAATTTTAAATGTGGCAGTAATTTTTGTTCGGCTTTTTCGGTAAGACTTCTTTTTCTGGACAGAACCATGGATACATAACCAATGGCCACTCCTGATTGTTTGGCAAGTTCCCTAGTTGAAAAGTTAAAATCATTTGCTTTCAAAAACCGTATCCAGTCTTTAAGAAATAAAATGTGGTCGAAGTAGGAATAAATTTCTGGTTTTGTTTTTTGATTTAGTTTTTTCATAACAATTGTTCCAAAAATATTAACTTCATAAATAAATTAAAGCAAAACAATTTAGGGTAAAGAAGGTGCCACCCTCTTTACCCTTAAGATCTTTGTTTATTCTTTGACAGTATCATCATCAGCTGATTCCAGCGAATCGTCACCGTTACTATCTTCGCCAAAGTCGGCGTGTTTTTCTAAACCTTTTCTAATGCAGGTATAAATATCATTGGCACTGGCATCAATAGCCAGGCAAAGATTGGTTCCGCTGTGGCGGCTTGCGGAACTGATCACTTCATTATTAGTCACTCCCGATAAATCAATTTGTTTAAATACGTCAGCTAAATTGATTTGCGCAAGAAGGTCCCCGCCATTTGTAGCACTAACGGCCGTTGGGCCACCAATTTCAAATTCAGTACTATCATCCATTTGTACTACAAAATTATTTGCGCCCACTGAACCAGAAACATAAATACTATTTCCATTAATCCCTGCCGGCGCAGATGCTGGTGCAGTACTTTCTGCCTTATGTAACTTCATTTTAATTCTTCGAATGGCTTGATCTGGAATTGATACAGTATCTAAAGCTAACGGTGTACTTGATAAAAGGTCAACGTAGTACGGACCTTCAAATTCAACTTCTGCACCGTCGACCTCATCTGTGCCAGCAACTTCTTCTTGTTTAAATTCAATTTCTTTAATGACGACCCAGGCTTCATTTAATGTAACCGTTGCCCCGTTTGAATCAACTATTGAGCTTGGCATAAACGCCATAGCACGATTCAACAATAGATTCCAAAAGCTTGGTTTTAAAGTGGCCACTGTGGCTGCATTTCCAGAGCTAGTCATTTTAAAGCTAACCGATACTGTCGAAGCACTGTCTTTGTTTGCTTGCGAACAAGCACCTAATACAATTGCCGTAGAAGCTACTAACATACCTTTAATAAATTTACTTTGTGCTTTGTTTTTGATATTCACAATTCCTCCATTTTTACTTTTTCTTTTTTAAGAAAAGTTAACGTCCCTGATTGATCTTATGGCTTAATTGCCAATGATTTTATTTGTAATCGAGAACAATAATAGAATAGCAAAAATTTATCTATTTTCACATATGTGAACACTATTATATGTATAATTGTATAATAATCTAATATTAACAACTATTTATACATGTATTAATTTGATATTTATTTTTATATTTTAATTTATGTGAACATTTACTGACCACAAAAGCAGCGAGTTAAATGTTTCACCATCCAAAAGCTCGTAGCCCATAATTCTCAGCGGACTGAGAAATTTATCTGCAACAGAGCTGTGTATTCAAAATTTGAAAAAACACCCTCCGTAAATCAAAGACATGTCGCAAGTTTCAAAAATCGGTGAAATTCGTTGCCAAAGAACCATTCCAATCACACAATTTTAACAACAACCCATGAAAACTAGATGCTGGAATTGAACAATTCGGCCTTTATTCGCCCTATCCTCCGAAGACTAAACAATTCCGCAGCAAAATCTAAGAGCTGCAAGGGCACAGCTTAGCCTGCTGGAGCCAAATTACACGGCTTAGCCTGAAAACATATGGTCAATTCAGACCGCAGAGCCAAAATCTATTGAAAATTAACCCCGTAACGGAGGAAATCAACTTTATAGGGTTATCAACCTTAGCGACAAAAATGAAAAATCCACTGACCAGAAAGATTCATTGGATTTAAATTTCATCTCTAAAAATTGAAGGGGTTTTCGCAGCGTTGGATCGGGATCGTGCATGAATCGCGCGAGTTGGTTGCGCGCCTTCCGGCGGGCGAACTGGGTTGCCTGTACCTCGATGCCAACGGCAAGCCGGTCTGCCCCGATCCAGCGTCCCCGGAGTTTCCGAAACTCAGGCGCCACTACGGCAGCATCAAGGGAGCGTGGCCGCATATTGTGGAAAGCTGACTGAAGGAATAAAACCCGGCAAACTGGAGAAACTCTGCTCGCTC
>JAYVAZ010000177.1:0-2452 GCA_043750675.1 Pseudobdellovibrionaceae bacterium
CAGATCCAAAACCGAGAGACCTTTTTTCGGTGGCGCAATGGCGATACGTTTTTCTGTACCGTTTGCGAATTGCACACTCATCATATCGGAATCGTGGGCAGAATTAGTGCGGCTTCCTTCATTTTGCTGGATACTTTTCCAGAACATACTACTATAAGCCACTAGGCCCGTATGGGGATCTTTTTTCCACTGGAAATCTTCACGGGTATAAAGATGTTGATCAATGATCACTTCGGCATTTGAACCCGTGGGTGACATATCAACACTTAAAGCTCCACAAAAAAGTTTACTTTCTAATAACATAAACGCATGTGCCGTTTGATCGTTCTTAGTAGAAACAAAAATAGAGCGTATGATTGGAAAATCTTCCGCATTATCTTGTCCGGGAGCTCCCAAACTAAAAACTTTATGGGCACCTAAACGTAGTGAAGCACCGGTCACCTGCGGTGGAAAACCAGCAAAACGCATATAGGCGCTAGAACGGATATCAAAAAGTTGCGGCCATCCGCCGTTATCGGCACGGTGACCAATGATCAGTTCGGTAAGAACTTTCCCGGCAGCGGGCAAATTCTGTTTATCTATTGTAGGCTGAATTGAAGATGCTGAATAATCGGGATTGGCATCAGCCCAGGATTTGCGAAAGTAGTTTCCCGAATTATTGGCGTCGACATAGATTTCCATCGGTAAGCTATTTACTGCTGCTCGTGGCCGTGGAGAAAAATAAAAAAGGTTTTGATCTAACAAATTGGTTGTACGGACTGCCAGCTCTTCCTGATACACCATACCGGTTGATTGCGGTTGTCCATCAGCAGGTGGGTCTAATTCTGGAACGCGGTCAATCACCGGCGCCTGATAATTGGATTGGCACCTGGCGAAGGCCAATGCTTTAAGTTGATCCATATCCATTTTTACAACATTGGAAGTTACTTCCGCATGCGAGAAAGAGGAAAGGGCCGTTATCAAAAAAGTAAACATAGCAAAACTAGTTCGTAGTACTGTTGATTGGGGTTTCAAACGTACCTCCTTAGGGGTTGAATAAAATTGAATTGCCAAAGGGATGCCACCGTTGAGGATCACCGCAACGGCTCTAAAGGCCTTTTAATTGTTTATGGGCTAAACATTGTAGTGAAATTTTTTCAAAGCTCCAGGATTCACCGCAGCGGCAATTGATGATGACCCCCGGACTGTTTGTGGATACCTTTCCTAGCTAAATATCGCAAATATCTACGGTAAAAAGCGAAAGTCCTTGAGGTAATATATGAAATCAAATGACTCCATCCCTACAATATCTGCCTTCAAAGCCTCCCCCGATCGCGGTCGTGGATTAGCACGCGATATGCGCGTCCGTTGGGCCTTCGAAGAAGTTAATCAAACTTACAATGTTCAGTTAGTTACCTTTGAAGAAATGAAACAGCCACCCTACCGCAAACTTCAACCTTTCGGCCAAATTCCTGCCTACCAAATGGGTGATCTAGTTATATTCGAATCGGGCTCTATCGTTTTCCACGTTGCCGAAAAATACGCGGGGTTACTTCCGTCCGACTCTGATGCTCGCGCGCGCGCAATCAGTTGGATGTTTGCGGCCCTTAATACGGTAGAACAACCGATCGTCGAACGTAGCAACTTTATGTTGTTAGAGCGTGAAAAACCTTGGTTCACAGAACGCCAACCGATCGTCGAGGACAGGGTACGGACTCGATTGAAAGATCTTTCCGCTCGATTAGGAGATGCGCAATGGTTGGATGGATCCTTCAGTGCCGGCGACCTTTTAATGGTTACGGTTTTGCGCAGGTTAGATGGATCAGGTTTGCTGGAGCATTTTCCCAACATCGTCGCATACATCGCCCGTGCCGAGGTAAGGCCCGCCTACCAGCGCGCGTTCGCCGCACAGTTAGCGGTCTACAACGACACCTTAAAAAATAACGCTACTTAAAAGAGTTTTATGAAACTAGTCTTACTCGCAATTTTACTTTTACTATCGGCAGCAGCGTTCGCTAAATCGCCTGATGTCGAAATCCAGTTGCACGATGGAAACAAAGCTGAAAAACAAGGCCAGCGGATGATTGAGAATTTCCTTAAGAAAAAAATATTACCTGGTTTACGACTTTTACCTCCAGCAAAGAGAGTGGAAGAAATTGGTAAAGGATAGTTAAAGATACCCGTAGTCTAAAATGTTTATCCGTATATTTGGGGTAACAAACAGCGATGGATAAGTGGGCCGCACTCAGCGAGTCGGCAAAACAAGATCGACAAAAAGAAGGTGTAAAGCAGTGGTCTTCCTGCGCGCAAAAAAACTCTCAATTGATTGTGGATACTGGAAACCCTTTAGGCAGAACAAAAAAAATTAGCGACGATGGCGTTACTGATACCAAAAACCAATTAACGGCCTACACTATTGTCGAAACTGAAACACACGAACAGGCGGCCAATCTGTTTCTAAAACATCCGCACT
>JAYVAZ010000178.1:0-2395 GCA_043750675.1 Pseudobdellovibrionaceae bacterium
CAACATGAGCTTATGAGTTCTGATCTCAAACTGCTCACGAGATTTTTTGTCGACGTGTGGTGATCTTAACACTGTATAACGATTGATTCTGGTCGGAAGTGGAATGGGGCCAGCAATCTTGGCTCCAGTTCTTCGTGCCGTCTCAACAATCTCTTTAGTCGATTGATCTAGTAATTTATGATCGAATGCTTTTAAGCGAATTCTAATCTTATGATTTTGCATATCTTCAACTCTCTCTCGCTAGGTTATTACTACAAGTAGCAGACACAGCTTCAAGATAAATGCTCAATCAATTAAACCAAATCAAATGACAAAGATCTTTATTTTGAACCAATGCGCGCTACTAGCGTTGCAAGTCGGCAAATATGCCGAATTAAAATCGACTTGTCAAAAAAGAAAGTTAAAAAAAATAAATATTTTTTATAGGTACTAGAAGCGGCCCAAACTAATAAGCAGTTCTTCTCTAATTTTTGGCGGTAATTGGGCGTATTCGAGGAACTCCATGCTGAAAGAGGCTCTACCCTGGCTGGCAGAGCGAATATCCGTTGCGTAGCCGAATAGAGACGCTAGAGGCACTTCCGCGGATATGAGCTGACCACCACCCGGTTTTAAGCCGATATTCAAGATCTTGCCACGGCGTGCATTAAGATCTCCGATAACATTGCCTACGAATTCATCAGGACAGGTAATTTCTAATTTAAAGATAGGTTCTAGGATAGCCGGCTGAGCTTTTTTGACTGCTTCTCGCAGCACCAATGACCCGGCCGCTTTAAATGCAATTTCCGAAGAGGTTTTCTCGTCGCGGAAACCTAATGATAGCAGGGTAACTTTTACATCTACCATACTATAACTCGCAATAGGACCTACTTCAGCCGCTTCTTTGATCCCTGCTTCAACTGCTTTGATAATTGATTGAGATAATTGCTGACTTGATTTGTAAGAGTTCACAAACTGAACTCCAGTGCCTTTGCTCATCGGCTCGATGGAAATTTTTACTTGTGCAAATTGTTCTTCGCCCGCAATCATGCGATCAAAAACAAATTCTTCGGTAACTGATTTTTGAATAGTTTCCCTATAGGAAACTTGTGGTTTACCAACATTTGCTTGAACTTTATGTTCGCGTTTTAAACGATCAATTAAAATATCTAAATGTAGTTCGCCCATCCCGGATAAAAGAGTTTGCCCGGTCTCAGGATCCATTCGCAAACGGCAAGACGGATCTTCTTTCGTAAGTTTCTCCAACCCTATCATCATTTTATCTTGGTCAGCAGAGGACTTTGCCTCGACCGCTACAGAAATAACCGGCTCGGGTGGAGTGATACTCTCTAATACAACGGGATGTTTCGGATCACAAAGAGTATCCCCAGTGCCCGTCAATTTCATTCCAACAATAGCACCTAAATCACCGGCTTTTAGCTCGGTAACTTCAGTCCGACTATTCGCATGCATCTTTACTAATTTTTGAACGCGTTCTTTTTTATCAAGACGCGGATTCAAAACTTGTTCACCCATTTTAACCGTACCGGAATAAACCCGAATATAAGTTAAAGCCCCAGAAAAAGGATCATTCGCAATTTTAAACGCTAAGGCCACAGCTGGCGCCTGGAAATCAACTTTGCAAACGATTTCTTTAGTTTCGTCATCGGGCTTTTTACCAATGACGGCACTGACATCCAATGGTGATGGCAAATAATAAACGGCTGCATCTAACAAAGGCTGGATCCCTTTATTTTTAAAAGCAGCGCCACAAAGAACAGGAAAACATTTTAAAGCCAAAGTTCCTTTTCGCAAACAAGCGCGAAGCTCGGCTAAAGTTACTTGATCTCCGTTCAGATATTTTTCAAAGATAGCATCATCGAACTCAACAATTTTTTCGATCACTTCAGTTCTTAATTTATTAACTTCTACTTCCAAATCCTTAGGAACCGCTTGAATTTCAAATTTATCATTCGCATCAATTGAATTCCAAACATAGGCTTTATTTTCCAACAAATCGACAACACCTATAAAGGCGTCCTCTAATCCTATCGGAATTTGTATGGGAATGGGATTCGCACCCAGTTTTTCTTTGATTGAATTTAAAGACATTACGAAGTCGGCACCAACACGATCCATTTTATTAATAAAACAAATGCGTGGAACCTTGTATTTGTCCCCTTGGCGCCAGACGGTCTCGGACTGAGGTTCGACCCCGTTAACGCCGTCAAATACTGCGATAGCGCCGTCTAAAACACGAAGCGAACGCTCCACTTCAATCGTAAAATCAACGTGCCCGGGAGTATCGATGATATTTATTCGATGTTCCGCCCACGACAAAGTTGTAGCTGCAGTCACTGAGCTGGCGGCCCAGCCTGAACCGTCGCTGGCGGAGGTTATTGCGCGGCTCTCGCCCTGC
>JAYVAZ010000179.1:0-7562 GCA_043750675.1 Pseudobdellovibrionaceae bacterium
ACGGTATGTTTCAGGGGATTTTGCAGATTTGCTAATGCACTCGACACTTAAAAGTGCGATAGGTTTCTTTTAGATTTCATTTTCACTCTCGTCAAACAAAATTCACATGATATCTTGCATTTGTTCTCGGAGCTTTTTTATGAGGAGACATTGTGAGTAAACAAAAACCTATACTTTATATTAATCATACACGGCCATTAAAAGGTGAACATGCGTTTATGACCGCTGAGTTTTTAGAGAGCGTTGTGCGAATGCTTTGGCGCGAGTTCGGTGATGATATGGCTAATTATCAGGGGCGTGTATTCCCAGACGATCCGTCGTACGATTGCAGCTGTAGCAAAAGGCGCACTCGTACGACGGATGATGATGAGGACTTCAGTTGATGTTGACTTCAATTATCGGAGTAAATTGTTTCGGTTTTTTCGGGTAACGATGGCGGTTTTTAAAATAAAATTCTTCAACGACCGCGTTGCGCTGATCGAGTACTTTTGGCTCTTCTCCATAATGGCGCGTCGCTGGTTCTAAAAATTGGATGCCAGAGTGCTTATGTGTAAAATTATAATCTTTAAAGTAGGACTCAAAATAAAGGCGCCCCTGATGGACATCCTCGAAACTGCCTGGAAAATCTCTGAAGTATTGAATCGTCCTGAACAGGCTTTCAGAGAAAGGATTGTCGTCAGATACACCAGCTCTTGAGTAAGAGTCGATCATTTCGGCGTCGTGTACAAACTTAATCATTTCTTCTGATCTCATAATTGCGCCATTGTCTTTGTGATTGATGAGACCTTTGCCAGTAACAGCCTGAGCTTCAAGCGCTTGCTTCCACATCGCGATGGCGTGAGTCGACTTTTCGTGGTCCATAAGAACCCAACCAACCACGAAGCGACTCCAGATGTCGACGATCACATATAGATAAAGGCGCTTAAGACGATTTGATGTTTGGATCTGAGTTACATCCCAGGACCAAACTTGATTCGCACCGGTCGCAATTAGATGTGGAGTTTGGCGATTGAGTTTTGTTCCGCTCGTTGCTTTTGTCCTCTTAGTCAGAAGATTTTTATCGCGCGCTATTCGGTAAAATGACGACACCGAAGCAATCAGCGTTTGCTCTTCATCGAGCAAACGGTAATAAATTTCTCTGGGACTGATATCTGACCAGTTTGGGCGCAACAGTGCATTCATAATTTCTTTCTTTTCCTCAGGTTTAAGTTTGTTGACCGGTGGCGACTTTGGTTTTTTCTCTGCTGGTGACGCGCCAGATTTTTTTTGCCAGTAATACAAACTCCGCGGCGCAATGTTCATTGCCGCTGCAAAAGTTTCGAAGCTCACATTTTTCGATTTTAGTTCGACAGCCTGTTCGAGAATATTCTTGCGAAAATCCAAGTTTAATCGGACTCGTCGCCCTTCAACAGATCCGAGATTTTTTTTTGAGCCACGACAATAGCCGATAGCTTGGCAATGGTTTTCTCCTGGCCTCTGAGTTCCGCCTTCAAACGATCAACCTCAAGCTTCTCGACTGACTTCTTATCACTACGTGGTTTTCTCGTAGACAGTGCTTCCAAAGCTACTTCGTCAACAGTTTTCTGCCAGCGCACAAAATCAGATTCGTAAAGGCCATATTTGCGCATCAACTCTACACGTCTCTCACCCTCAACCTTGGCAAAACGTTTAATCAGTTTAAGTTTATCACTTGCCGAGTAAGACCTTTTATCGGCGCCAGTCGGGACAACGTCAATATCGTCGTCGTTTACCGACAAAGCTCGTTTGGCCATTCGATTCTTCCAGTTATAAAACGGCTGTGGGTCAACATCGAGAAGTTTACATAGCTTTGCAGCCGTGATCTCGTGGTTGCTTTCAAGAAATGAAGCAATCCTTGCGAAAGACACCGGCTCCTGCTTTAGTTCAGCGAGAACTTTTGGATCAATAAGGTTTTTCATCGGGACTTATCCTGCCTCGCCCCACTTGATTTTTAAACACTAAGTTAGGTTTTGTAAATTTTTCCTAACAATATCTAAGTTTTTATCTCTTAGAAAGTCACTGCAAGCTTCCCTGAGACCGGGGGCTTATGGGAAAATTAAACCCTAAGTTCATTGTTGGCATTGGCGGCTCGGCTGGAGGTCTCGCCGCATATGTGGCGCTATTAGACGCCCTGCCGTCTAATACAGGCATGGCCTTTGTCATTGTTTCGCATATTCTTCCCACAGCAAATAGTCAGTTAGCTCAAATTCTATCGAAGCACACAAAAATGCAAGTCAAGGTCGCTACCACGGCAATGCCGATCCTGCCTAATCACGTCTATGTGAATCCTCCGAACTCGGATATTACAATTGAGAACTATACTTTAAAAATCGTCTCTCCGCGTACTAGGGGGAACGTACAGGTAGATATTTTTTTGACTTCTTTAGCACAGGCTATGGGCGTGCGCGCGATCGGCATTATCCTCTCAGGGTATTTTGGCGATGGCACAGAGGGATGCAAGCTCATAAAGGCAAATGGAGGAGTAACCTTTGCTCAGGATGCATCTGCCGAAGTAGACGGAATGCCTCTCAGTGCTCAGGCTTCAGGTTGTATTGATTTCGTTCTGCCACCCGACAAAATTGCAGGTGAACTACAAAGACTGAGCCTGCTCCAAAACTAGTGAAGGCTTCCTTTGTGCTTTGGTTCCAGTTTAGGAATGGTAAAATAAAATGTGCTTCCTTCTCCTACTTTTGATTGTACCCATAGCCGCCCGTGATGAGCTTCGATAAACATTTTTGAAATGTACAGGCCTAGGCCCAAACCACTTCGATCTTTTGAACCAAGTTGGGCGAAACGATCAAAAATATAGTTCTTCTTCTCTTCTGGAATACCCGGCCCGGTATCGCGAACGAACACTTGTATTCCCGTTTCACTTAAAGTCGCACCGACAGCGATCGAACCTCCGGCAGGCGTAAATTTGAGAGCATTTCCTATCAGATTCGAAAGAACTTGCATGATTCGATCGCGGTCAAAAACAAAATCACTAGAAATATTTGAAGGTAGTGAACGCAAAATTACATTCTTAGCTGACGCCAAAAAAATGAAGCTTTCAACGGAATCACGAATCTTTTTATCAATGTTGTGAGTTTCTAAATTGAGTTCAAATTTTCCCTCAGCAATGCGCTCCATATCGAGGAGATCACTTATCAAGCGCAAAGCAGCATCTGTATTTCGTTTTATTAATTCAATCCAAGGTTTTACTTCTGAATCTAATTTATACGTAGAGTCTCCTAAGAGCATTTCTGCGCAAGAGGAAGCGGTCCCTATTGGATTTCTAAGATCGTGGCTGACAATCGCAAGAAATTCATCTCGGGTTGTGAGCGAAATTTTGGTTTTTGAGTGCGCAGCAACTTCATCCGACAGAAGGCCACTGGAGTAGAGCACTTCTGAATCGGTTCGGTCCCGCTCTGAGAGGATGTTCTTATCGGTTTGTCCTCTTTCATCTTCGAGAAACTCACTCATTAATGCATTTTTTAATTCGCGTTCACGAACAATTGCCGAATCTACTTGAGAGCGCTGCTGGTCCATCGCTTTGTCCGCAGCACATCTTTCATTAAGTAACCGATCGTCACTAATTTTTCTTTCGTCTTTTATATCATATCCAACTTTGTCACGTTCGTTATCACGAAGCGTGTCGGCCTCTATACGAGATGATGAGATTATTTGATCAGCTTCATTTCGCGCGGCCTTAACAGAATCGTCAATCCGACGATCAACTTTCCCTCTGGCCTCTTGGAGTGATTCATCGGTTTTACCGCGCCCCACAGTTAAATTGTGATTAGTTTTTTTATGTTCCGTCTCTAAAAAGGATGGACGTTGAGTATTTTTCATAAGGCTCCTAGGCAAACTCTCCGGTGGAACTGGAGTGGCTTATTCCAATTTCATTTCTATTAGGCGAGTGAGTCGGGTGTATACTATCACGACAAAAGAAGGTTCCGGTATAACGAAAAGGTGCTGAGAAGCGAAAACTCAGCCATCTACAGCTGGGTGCTCGTGGCATTTTACCGTTGCATAATTTGAAAATTCAACAAAGGCAATTCTTCGCTGAGGGTGAATCGAAGAAAATTGTATAAATTAATAAACGTAGCCCAGTCACCAACAGGAATACGACCACGCGTTGAGGTGTAGATTCTTATGGACTGGATTGTTGCGAAGAGTAGCCGTATAGCCTGTAAATTACTTTTCACATCAAATTCACTGTTCGCACTTACGAATCCATCAAAATTTCACGTACACAATCTAAGTCATTGAAATATCTCAGCAGATAAAAATCAGCTGTTCGTACTTACGTTGAAATCGCAAATTCAACAAAAGCATCATTTTCGTCAAAATCAAAAATTCATAAATCACATCATTAACTTAGCTCGTGTCCCAACCTGTTGGCCACGTTCGTGAATTACTAGTTGGTAAGAAGCGTTGATTACTGAAGGCATTGGGCCTCGCAGAGTCACGAATAACAACTTACCAAAGGGGGTAAAAATAATGAGCAAACGAATTCAAACAAAAATGGTTACAGAAGCTCTTTCGCAACATACGCAGAACTCACGGCCTAAATCAAAAAAAATGATTTCGGCACTAATGTCGGTCTGTACCGCATTTTCAAAGCCAAAGAATGATTTGGGGCTTGAGCAGTGGCAGCACATTGAATTTAGAAAATCTAGGTTCAATGAAATTTCAGATTCACAGAATTGGAGGTCGTAGTGAGTCGCACAATCAAAGACAAGCCTGGGTACCTGAAAGACATCAAGCGTAACGAAGAAGAACTATCGCGTTCGTATCTTCGTGAAAAAAACTCAGTCCACCGCATGTACCACAGCCACATGGACCACTGCTTAGACTGCGGTCGCATCTGTAAAAATCACGATGGGACCTGTGACGAGTGCGGAGACGGTTTAATCGAAGATTTGATCACAATGTATGAAAACTCAAATGTTGCGTAAGCAATCAGAAAGGAAGGTTTAATGATGGATAATAATATTTTTGAATTACCAAAAAAACCAAAGGCGGATCGTTACAAAGTTCGGCTGGGTCAACTAGATCAATCCGGCTACGTTGTCGAAAAAGATCAGGTTGGTTATGCATTTCAAAAAACTGGATCAACGGCATTCCGACTAAAACTGTGGATGTTTTTGAATCAGCAATACTTTGTGATTCCAACCAAAGAAGATCAGACGAAATATAATTTGTATTCGTTAGAAGAATATATTTCAGAAAACAAGGAGCTGAAATCCTTCTGGAATAAAGTTGGTGAAGCTGATTTGTACGGAAATTATTTGCGGATGAAGTTCAATCTTTTTGAACAGTGTTTGTTCTTAAGTCTTTTTGAAGACAAAGAAGCTTCGATGATTGCACAGGCGATGGACGCTGCATGAAAAAAATTAACAAAGATTCAATAGGAGGTATTGAGTTCAAAAAACAATTTAAACAGAAAAAAGAGGTGCTCATGAATGACGTCAAAAAACTAAGAGTGGTCGATTTTGTGCTAATCCTAGCTTTGGTTTACGTGATTTGCTTTTCACCCGAACCATGCTTTGCAAGTTTAGAGTCATCTCTGCTGGGGATTAAGTCAAAACTGACAGGCTTCGTTTTGCCAGTGTTGTCTGTCATCGGACTATTGCTTGCGGGCTTTTCGTTTATGACGGGCTCCGAAAAAGCAAAGCAGCATATCATTTACGCCATTATTGGTTGTGCCATTGGTTTTGGCGCACAAGCCATCGTGGATTTCATGGCTCAGACGGTAAACTAGTATGAGCGATAATCCACTTCTTACTTCATCGGTCCCAAGATCACTAGAAGCAAAAAGTAAAATATTTGGTCTTGAGCTATCAGATATCTTGATTTTGTTTCTAAATTTATCGCTTCAGAATCTGATCTTTGGATCAACAAGATTTAAAGTCTTGATGGTCTACGGCAGTACGCTGCTTGTCGCTTTCGTCTTGTTTTTTATCAAGCGTGGAAAGCCAGATTCGTATCTTCAGCATTTAGGCGAGTACATTACTTCGCCCTCGGTCAGGTTTGCGGGCCTTAATGACCGATTCTATAAAAAATTTAAAAAGAAGGAGGAGCTATGACAGAAAAATTTGATTCTCTTTGTGAAGAACTTCCATTTTGGGAGTTCGACGAAAATATCTGCATTTTGTCCGACGGGTCGTTATCAGCAGCAGTTGAAGTGACTCCTTTGGATATCGAGTGTTTTGATAACGAACGTATAAATCAACTTACGCTAGGCTTACGATCAGTTGTTAATTCAATTTCCGAAAATCTCACTTTACAAATTCATGTCGAAACTGGATCTGACTTTTCTGAAATTCTTGGAAAGCATCAAAGATTTATTTCAACTGATAATAAATTTTTGTGCGAATTAGATAAACACCGATGTAATTCGATTCAAGATGAAATCAACGAAAATATTTTATTAAGAAAAAAAGTCTATGCGTTTTTACATTCTCCGTCGCCAAAAGTTCAAAAAAAGATCTCTTTGAAAAATGTTAAAAAGTTCTCATCAGATTTTGGTGTCGAGTACGATCAGCGAAAGCAAGAATTAGTCGAGTCAGTAGACTCACTAATGAGTTCGCTACTGTCACACGGATTTCAATCTAAAAAATTAGATCAGAAAAGATGCTTAGGGATACTTTATAAATATCTAAATCCCAAGCGGTCACAGAATGTCGAACAGCCATCTGTTTATACACCCACTGATGAAATTGGAATTGATGAGAAGATAACCGCTGAAAATGCAGTTGCTTCACCTCGGTCTCAGTTAGTTTTTGGTGATTTGGTGCTAGATCAAAACGATTTTATTTTAGATCAAATGAAAACGCGGGTTTTAAGTCTTAAAACATTACCTGAAATGACAATCGCTGGGATGATGGATGGATTTTTAAGATTTCCATTTCATTATGATCTTATTTTTTCGATTAACGTGTCAGATCAAGCAAAAGAAATGTCTAAAATTCAACAGAAGCGAAGAATGGCGCACTCCCTGTCGCAAACTAAAGGTGGCCAGATTTCAGATATCGAAAGTGAATCGAGACTCTCTGATACAGAAGACTTGATTCGCGAACTGATTGATACGGGCCAACGAATTTATGTAGGCGAACTTGTTTTGGTTTTGCGTGAAGAGAACGACCTTGCTGGCTTAAAAAGGCTGAATCAGAAAACGCGTGAGGTTTTAACGCGGTTTAAAACTTTGAGCGGTGCCGAAGGCATTCAAGAAACTGTCGGCGCTTGGAAGATCTTTAAATCAAATATGCCAGCTGCACCAATAAAACTAGAACGTGGCAAGCGAATGAAGACAAATAATCTTGTCGATTTCTTGCCGTTGTATGGGCCTCGTATTGGCGACGAAAATCCGATATGCTTAGTTCATAGTAGGCTTGGGTCGCTGGTCAGCATTAATCCATATGACCCAGGTCTTTCAAATTACAATTCGCTTGTGACTGGATCTAGTGGCTCTGGGAAAAGTTTCTTTAATAACTTTTTGCTACTCCAACAAATGACCAGAGGTGTGAAAGTTTTCGTCATTGATATTGGCGGCAGTTACA
>JAYVAZ010000180.1:0-3847 GCA_043750675.1 Pseudobdellovibrionaceae bacterium
TACTGGCGTTTGCCAAAGCAATAATTTCTTGGCTGGATCGATAGTTTTTTTCCAAACGCACAGTTTTACAATTTTTATGATGTTTGGGAAAATCCAGGATATTGGCGATCTGAGCACCACGCCAGCCATAAATAGACTGATCATCATCACCTACAACTGAAAGGTTTTGATGTTCCTTTGAAAGTAGTTCCACTAATCGCATTTGTAAATCGTTGGTATCCTGAAATTCGTCAACCATGATTTGTTGGAATTTATTTTGAAAATATTCTCGAACTTCTGGAACTTTTTCTAACAATTCGACAGGTTTAATTAACAAGCCCTCAAAATCGATTGCATTTAAGACGGATAATTTCTTTTCGTAGCGATCTCTCAAAAGATGCGCTAGTTCATGATACTCGTCAAACGCTTGGGTTGGGAAACGGCCCTTAGCGCGCAATTCGTTGATCAGCTTTAGTACGTGATCTAAATCGAAATCGTTTTTCCCGCTTAGCTTGATGTCTTTTAAAATATCTTTAATAACCGCTACACTGTCGGACTGATCTAAAATGCTAAACCCCGCCATCAAACCCAAATGTTTTCCAAATTTCTTCAGCATCATAACACCAAAAGAATGGAAAGTGCCGGCCCAAATGCCCGCACCCATTGGACCCAATTTTTCTTGAACGCGGTGTTTTAATTCGCGCGCGGCTTTATTGGTAAAGGTAAGAACTAAAATTTGATCAGGCTGTACCACTTTTTCGTCAATTAAACGACCCGTACGGGAAACCAGTACAGTCGTTTTTCCAGAACCTGCCCCGGCCAAAATAAGCATAGGACCATGATCGTGCAGAACAGCCTCTGACTGCTCGGCATTCAGTTTATTTAACCATTTCATTTTTTAATTAATTATCGGTTATGAACTAGTAATCTGACTTCGTCAGAAAAAACCACTTCAATTTTTTCAGGTTGAACATTTTTTACAACACCAAGACCAAATTTTGGATGTTCGATTTTTTCGTTCATCTGGAATTTGCCCTTCATGCTGTATTTTAAAGATTCATCGGCTTGGGTAGAACCCATCAAATTGGTGTACTCTTCATCGTGCATGGATTTTGTACGATTAACTGGAGCCTTTTTCTTGCCGGCATTTTTGTCGTAAAGTTTAGAGGGTTTAGTGACCTTAGGTACTTTTACTACTTTTTCTTTTTTAGGTTTTGCTAATTTGAAAGTGCTTTTAGATCCACAGACCTCGCATTGAACGCTGGCCGAAGTTTCAGTTTTATGAGCCAATACTTTTAAATGTCTTTCGGTACCGCATTTTTTGCAATTCGCATATACCGTTTTAGCCACAGCTGGCAACGTTGTTAAAATTTCTGCGGTCACGGGAGCTCCTTCTTCAAGTTCAGCTTAATAAGCCTTCTTAGGTGTATATACACTTAAGGGATCATTCAAGGATTTTTCAGCGATTTCCGCCGCGCTCAAATAATAATCACCTTCAGCATTTTGAATTTTCTTATGTAATTCGATCATACTCTTTTCGTCGCGAGGATCAATAAATAAGCCGCTAGGGCCATATTTTTCCAAAAACGAAAGATCTGGTTGACGGGTAAAAAACTTCTCCCAACAGTCGGTATTGACTTCAACCCTGTACGTTAGCGTCTTGGCATGCGAGTGCACTGGTGTGTAGGAAGTCATAATTTGCATATGACCGTAATGAGTGTGTAATTTTATTGCAGGACTACCCCATTGGGTCATACCGCAGCACGACTCGACATTCGCGTACCAAAGGCCAAACGCCTTGGATAAAAACCCTAAACCGTAGAGTCGATCTTTGGGCTCTAACATCGAGTTTACGGCGCATAAATTATGGGCAATCCACTGCCCCTTGGCCATTGAAGGGATAATAATAAATAAGGAAAGCGGAGTCCATTCCCGAGTCGGATCAAACCGAATGACTTTTTTGATCTCTTCGGGGAGTTTTTCGGTCTTGATCGCGAAACCCGTAACAAAACCCGGCATAATCGCACAGTCATAGAAAACCCAACGAGGCATCGCCATATTGGACGCACCGAAAGCGCGTTCCTCGATATGGTAAATTTGATCTGCAAACTCAAGTTCGTGCAAATCCAGAGGATTCTTTTGGACCGGCGCTAAGGGAAACCAATCTAAATTATAGCGCGATCCGGGATTCTGGATTTTATTATCTGGGCGAACAAATACATAAGGGCGAATGTCACCCGACATCGTCCCATCTACGTACCACTTTGCTTTGGCGAGGATTGAATTTACTTTCATCTTATTTCACATGTAAAGGGCCGACCATGTCTTCCGCTTTGACCACTTGATCGAATTTTTCTGCCGTCAACAATCCCAGTTTAACGGCTTCTTCTTTTAAAGTTGTTCCATTTTTATGAGCGGTTTTTGCAATTTTTGCAGCATTGTCGTAACCAATGTGTGGATTCAAGGCGGTCACTAGCATCAAAGAATTCTGCAAATGTTTACTAATTTGCTCTTTATTTGCGGTAATTCCCGAAACACAGTGTTCGGTGAAACTGTCACAAGCATCAGCAATCAAACGAACGCTATTTAGAACATTAAATACAATCAAGGGCTTAAAAACATTTAATTCAAAGTGTCCCGTTGCCCCGCCCACAGCCACAGCCATATCGTTACCAATGACTTGCGCACAAACCATCGTCATGGCTTCGCTTTGGGTCGGATTTACTTTACCCGGCATAATAGAACTTCCCGGTTCATTTTCGGGGAGACTTAGTTCACCGATTCCGCAACGAGGGCCGCTGCCCAACAATCGAATGTCGTTCGCAATTTTCATTAATGAACAAGCCAAAGTTTTTAAAGTTCCGCTGACTTCCACTAACGCATCATGCGCGGCCAATGCTTCAAATTTATTTTCCGCAGTGACAAAAGGAATATGCGTTTCTTTTGCAATCAAAGAGGCGGCCAATACTGGAAACTTCGGATGTGTATTTAGTCCCGTTCCCACCGCCGTACCACCTAAGGCCAGTTCATGTAAATACGGAAAAGTATTTTTTACGCGAACAATTCCATGTTTAATTTGGGTCGCATAACCAGAAAATTCCTGACCCAAAGTTAACGGCGTCGCGTCCATCAAATGTGTGCGGCCGATTTTTACAATGGTCATAAATTCATTTTGTTTGGCCACTAAGGCCTTGTGCAATTTTTCTAAATTAGGAATCAAATGAAAATGTACCTGCATTCCCACCGCAATATGCATCGCGGTTGGAAAAGTATCATTACTAGATTGACCTTTGTTAACGTCGTCGTTGGGATGAACTTCTTTATTGGGAAGAGTAATCCCTTGCATATCCATCGCGCGATTTGCAATGACCTCATTCGCATTCATATTCGACTGCGTACCGCTGCCTGTTTGCCACACAACTAAAGGAAAATGGGAATCCAACTTGCCGGAAATGACTTCGTCCGCAGCCTTAACAATCCACTCTGATTTTTTTTTATCTAACAAGCCTAATTCTGTATTCGCCAAGGCCGAACATTTTTTCAAAATTCCAAGGGCTTTGATCATCTCACGTGGAAAACGATCGCCACCGATCTTAAAATTCTCCGTAGACCTTTGTGTTTGCGCACCCCACAACGCCGTCTTCGGCACCATCACTTCACCCATGGTGTCTTTTTCTATACGAAATTCGGGCATCTGATTTTGACTCATAAATTATCCTTCACCTGTATTATTTATTTCTATGTACGTAACTAGGACCGACGCCGGCCTGCTGAGTAGGAAAAATTACCAGCTCTTGTACATTGACGTGTTTAGGCCTTTGACCGCTGAAGATATTGCTGAGACTATTTTGTGGACTGTTCAAAGGCC
>JAYVAZ010000181.1:0-6373 GCA_043750675.1 Pseudobdellovibrionaceae bacterium
GATTCCGAATTACCTGCGGATGAGATCGCACGTGTAAAGAAAATGAAAAAAATAGCCGCAGCAATGAAACTAGGCTTTTCGACTTACACGAATAAAGATAAGGCTTCCTAGATTATTTTCTAAGAAGATTTTTTTAAAATGATTTCAAAGCAAGTATTTGGCATGTCTGTTCGAAGTCTAATGCTTGCTTCGTGATCTTCCAAAATCCCTTTTGAAATTGACAAACCTAATCCAGTGCCATGACCGACCTCTTTGGTCGTAAAAAACGGGTCAAAAATATTTTGTCCAATTTCTGGGCTGATACCAGGCCCAGAGTCTTCCACCCGCGCAATCAAAGTTTCAGCCCCGTTTTGACTTAGGGTTATTTTCACCCATTTATCTGGAAAATTCTTAACCGCATCAACTGCGTTTCCAATGAGATTGATAAAAACTTGTTCAATTTCATTGCAATAAATTTTATCTTCCGTTTTTGATTCAAAGAAGATGGAGACGTTTTGCTTCGCCGCCAGGGACTCGGTTAATATGATGGCTTCATCTATAATTGCGTTCAGCGATTGAACTGATTTAGGAGTTTGCTCTCCTGACCTGGAAAATTTCTTTAGTCCGCCTATTATGCGTGAAATCCGTATGCTCGCTTTTTCAATTTTTAATAGTTTTGCAGACAATTTTTCGGGGTCGGTCAGTACATTGGGGAGAAGTTTTATGGAACTCACAATTATCGATAGGGGATTGTTCACCTCGTGCGCAACCCCGGCCGATATTTCACCTAGCGTAGCAAGTTTTGATGCTTCCACAGCCTCGCGTTGTGCAATCTGAAGACGCCTTTGTGCCTCTATTAAGATCGCTCTTTCACGCCTTGCATTTTTAGCCAGAGATAGTGTAAATAAAATCACCAAACCTGTGGCCCCTAAAAAATTGACAGACTTGAACACTTCATAGGGAAAATCTTTGGGGATCCAGTAAGTCGGCATTTCTAATTGAGGCAGAAATTCATCTACAGCCCAGGCAATTGGGCAAATAATCATCCCAATCAAAATATGGAATGTACTTTTTGAATCTATGATCAGCGCAGAAACGATGGCCGCTGGCATGTAGTAATATTCAATGCCTGCATTTCCACCGATGCACATTTGGGAAATAAAAACATAAAATATGCCACTTAGGACAAGACCTAGACCGGCGTTGTCGTGGTGCCCATGATTTTCAGCGTAATAAATCATTGGGGTAAATAAAAGGGGTCCAAAAAATAGTACAACGGCTGCAAGGTGGGCTCCAAGCACCCAATACATCACCGAGTACGCTATCGCATAGAAAGCAACTATGGCTGCCAACTTAAAAATAATATTCTGACTTTTTGAGCGATCGATATCAGCCAAGATTTATTCACCTTTTGAACCTGAAAGCGGCGAGATTTAAAATAGGACCGAAGCGGTCTTTACACAAGATTATCACAAGTCAGGTTAACGGAACAAGGTTGAGAGGGCTTGTGTGACCTAGATCCTGTACAAGATTTCGGGATTTCAAATAGGATATTTATATTAATTATGATCAGTAAGTATTCACTAGACCTGTGGGCTGAAGTAGTGCTGGAATTTTTATCTTATGACATTTGATTTTCAATGCGCTTGTCAGGAAGTAACCAAATAAGGGCGACGACCGAAAAGATTCCAAAGGCAACCTGTGGAAACCAAAAAGAAATCAAAAGGCCTAAAATATATAATACTAACGAGGAATGTTCCTTAAACTTGCTACCAACGGCTTTATGAATAATAGATTCGGAATCGTGATTTTTTAACAAACTGTTTGTGATAATATAGTAACTAATTGCACAGCCAAATAAAACAACTCCGTACAGCGTTACCGTAATGCCTTCAAAATGATTTTCCCCCATCCAGCCGGAAGCAAAAGGTATCAACGAAAGCCAAAAAAGTAAGAACAGATTTGACCAAAGCACCCGACCATCTACTTTTTTTACAGTCTGAAACAAGTGATGGTGATTGTTCCAATAAATACCGACGTACAAAAAACTAATTACATAGCTAAGAAAAATAGGTCCTAATTTAAATAACGCTTCAAGGGAAGCATCATGGGGAACTTTTATTTCTAAAACCATAATTGTAATTATAATGGCAATGACGCCATCACTGAATGCTTCTAGTCTACCTTTATGCATAATCTTCCTATTGCAAGGGCCCCAACGCCGTTAGCCCTCATTTTATTGAACAACTTGCTACTTTTGCAAAGCTTTAATAATCAAATTGGCGACAGCCTTGCCAGAGTTCTGCTGTTGACCGGTGATTAGATTTTTATCTTGAACTGCAAACGAGCTAAAAGCTGGTTTGGTAATAAAATTGGCGCCCAGTTTTTTGGCTTCGTCTTCAATTCTAAACGGCATCACTTTTTGTCCACTACTTTGTCAGCAAAATCTTCTTCAGAATTGGCAAAACCCGAATAAGTATCTTGGAACAATCGGAGAAAACCTAGGCGTCATGCTGGGTGTAGGTCTATGGACGGTGCTATTCAGTATTTTTCTTTTCAAAAATCAAATGCAATTTAGATGGCTTGCCTTGTGCGGAATCATTCTTGGATTATCTTTGGCTTTCTTAGTTTTCATTAAAAAAAATTAAAAACTTAAATTTATAGAGCTCTGTCGGACGATAAAAACCGCAGAGCTTTATTTAGAATTAATTCTTTGATTTTCTCGAATACTGTTCCGCAGTCAAGGGCATGGCTAGATTACTTATCTCTTGAAAATTCAATTCAAAGAATAATCCGTGTATCCCTTAGCGTCGTTTGTATAATAGGTATTTTGATCGGGCTCGATTAAAGCAACACCATTTTTAATTTTTTCTACTAAATTTGGATTGCTGACATAATGATGTCCAAAAGCAATAGCGTTAATTAAGCCTTTTTCAATACTGTCGGCAGCTTCTTCAGGACCGTATCCCATATTTCCGATAATAGTTCCCTGAAAAGATTCCCTGGCTTCGGTCATGACGTCACCCTTTTGAATTCCAAAAAAATCAGATCTCATCATGTGCAAATAAGCTACCTTAAGCTGATTTAATTCAGAGACAACATAAGCGGTCGGCTTTTGCGGGTTAGAATCTTTCATACTGTTATAACTATTTAGCGGCGATAAACGAATACCTACTTTGTCGGCTCCCCAGACATTAATGACCGCTTTGGTAACTTCCAATAGTAATCGACAACGATTTTCTATACTGCCGCCATACATATCCGTTCGTTTGTTGGCAGAATCACGCATAAACTGATCAAGAAGATATCCATTGGCCCCGTGAACTTCGACTCCATCAAAACCGGCGGCCTTAGCGTTTTTTGCAGCTGTAACAAAGCCCTCGATAATGCCAGGGATTTCCTTCAGTTCCAGCGCTCTTGGAGTGACATAAGGTACTTTACCTTTTGGTGTATACGTTTCACCTTCAATGGCAATCGCACTTGGTGCTACTGGTATATGATCATGATTTAGAAGTGGATGACAGGCTCGACCTCCGTGCCAAAGTTGCAGAACCATTTTTCCGCCCTTTTGATGAACAGCTTCAGTCACTTTTTTCCAACCATCTATTTGAGCTTGAGAATAAATACCAGGCTCTCTGCCACCAAAAGCTGAGTTATGCTGCATGATCATAGTGGCCTCGGCGATAATAAGTCCGGCACTTGCCCTTTGGGCATAATATTCTGCCATGATATCAGTTGGATTATGATTTTCATCGGCGCGACAACGAGTTAGGGGTGCCATAACAATTTTATTTTTAAGTTCAAGACTTCCTATTTTCATAGGATGAAAAAATGCTTTTAATTGGGACATAGACTTCCTTTGGTGGTTTTTTTTAACTGAAGTTCATGCTACAGGATTTATATTCCTAATCGTTAGCATTTACACTCAGTCCCATTTTTCTACATAACATTTAAATTTTTAGCATCTGAAAAGCCATTGCGCCCAAAACAACGGCTCCAAATAAGTTAATAATTGGACCAAATTTCTGCGAAAGCCTTTTGGCTAAGTGAAGTCCAACAATTGTTGAAACAAATGCCCAAATTCCTATTGAAACAATATAGGCAAAAATCGGTTTTTCAGAAATCCCTAAACCTATTCCAACGCCAAAAGCGTCTAAACTAGTGGCAAAAGAAACAATGAGCACTTTCGTGAAACTGTGGAAATTTAAGGTTTCCTGTCTTACGTCTTTACTAATTAAATCTGCAACGCCCTCGTAAGCCATGTGAATCGCCACTGCGCCAAGTAACCCGAATGCAATCCAATGATCAATGGCTGCAAACTTGCTAATAATGTGAGTTCCTGCCATCGCACCTATCAAAGTACAAATGGATTCTGCCGCTCCGGAAGCTGCCGCAAATTTAATGGCGTCCTTTTCAGAAAAAGGGCGAAGTCCCATTGCCACCGCAGCCGAAAAAGAATCAGCACTTAAAATCATACCAACAATGAAAATTTCAAATGCTAAAGACATTTTTGAAATTCCTTATAGAAGTCTGACGGCATTTTAGCACCGTCATAATGGCGGAGGTGGAGTCGCTTCCGCAACGCATTGATACTACACACTTCATTTTTTAGTGTTCAAGTAAAATCCAAGTTGGGGTGGTGTTTTTTGATGAAAAACTTAGCTTCGCCCTATGTCTTTACTTCAATGGCTGGATACTCTTCCAAGTAACTTTCACTAGCAGAACCATAATAGGTGACTTTGCGACCAGTGAAATCGACATCGTACCCAACGACTCCCGCTTTCCAGGCGGCCTGTAGAAATTCAGGAAAAGTACTGCGTCCATCTTGGTCGGTCCTAACAGCTGAAATCAAAGCATCGCGATCAAACTTTGGAATTTCATGAACTCCCATGACAAGAGGTGTTCCTTGCTGCACGACAGATCCTTCTTTCATCAAGAAAACAGACTGACATGATGGCAATGACCATCGATTCATTTGGACTCCTGCCTGACGAAGAACTTCAGCAAACACGGGAAATCCTCCGATCTTTGGGCGAATCGACATTGCGTATTTTTGCGCTTCCGTAAGTTTTTCAGCAATTTTATTCATCGTATTTCTCCTTATTATTCAGTTGGATTGGTGTTCAGCTTATGAACTTCAGCCAGCTTCCTAAGAATGCTTGTTAAAGCGTTTTTTTCAGACTGTGCAAGTATCGAAAAAAAGTTTTCATCATTTTCATCAGCGATTCCGGCCAGCTTTGGTACCAGCTTAAATGCATTGTTTGTTAGCTTGATTTCTTGATAGCGGCGATCTCCAGAAGATTCTTCCCGGGTCACAAATCCTTTGTGCAAAAGCCGGTCTATCAGTTTCGAGATCGCTCCGCGAGTAAGGCCTGTTAAATTGGCCACGTCACTGGGAGATGTACTTTCGTCTCCCGCATACATTTCTCTAAGAATAACCCATTCTGCGACTGTGACATCACTTGCCGCCAGCTTCCGCGCAAACGAATGCGAAACCGCATTTGAAACTACTCTAAGGTGATAACCGATATGTGACTTCAGTTCGCTTGCCTTTAGTTTTGGTTGCTTCCGCATTTAAGACCTCTATATCACAATATAGTTTACTAGGAAACAGTTGCCAAGGAATTTGTTGGCGGTGGTTTTTTTTGCCATTTTTTGGAACTACAGTTTTTTTACAACCCGCCATGGCAAAACGACCATATTGCCATAACACAGGACAATTTTCGCTCAAAAAAAATGCAATCGTGTCAAGGTAATTGGAGGTCCCGCGCATAGGGTAAGTCGGGCGGCATTAATGCTTGGCATTTTAGTTTTCTTTGAGCTAGATCAATAGATAATTTCTTTAACGCAGATCGTTTGATCTTAAAAATTAAACGGAAGCAGTTGGCGCCTGTCTTTTTCTGGGATGGGTCCTAATTAAGGGGACAATATGGATCGAATTTATTCAGAGATGACAACTGCAAAGCGGATTTTGAAGACAGAAGGCCTGCGCGCATTGTTTTCAAGATATGGGTGGAAGTTGGTGGTTGTCTTATTTTGTTACTATCTTGTCCGTGATGTTATGCTTTATTTGGTTTTACCATTTCTAATTGGTAGAAGTTTCTTTCAATAGGATGGAAACGACCTTGCAGATTTTTACGTTTTTAAAAGGCGCCTAGGCAGGGTTGCCTAGCTAACGCTGTACCGATCACTGGCCCTTTTGGTTTTTTTATTCGGTTTCGCAGTTAGCAATGGCTCCGGCGTGTGCCAAATTTGCAAATAACAAAAATGCTGTTGCCATAAAAATATTCTTCATAAAATCTCCAAATATTGTATTTAGTTTATTAGTCACATTGCGAACTTTAAACTAAAATTTGATTTTAAAAAGGGTAATAATTTTCCGTGTTTTTTTACC
>JAYVAZ010000182.1:0-6660 GCA_043750675.1 Pseudobdellovibrionaceae bacterium
ATCGTCGTCTACTTCATTCAGTAAATCATCTCCGGCCATACCCAGCAGTTTGTTGGCTTCCTTTTCAAGATCAGAATTTTCGGCGCTGAACTGTACATAAAGTTTTGTCATATTGAAGTCGAACTCTTTCCAGATACGAGGCAGATCCATGGTTCCATCCGACTCAAAATATTCTTTCATCAAGCTTCCAATAGCATCAATCGCTAAATGGATTTTTTCTAAGATCGCATCTTTATCTTTCCCTAAGTCTATTGAGACTTCGAAATTGTTCTGTGCCAAGCGGCCTTTTTCAAGGAAGCCGACGCGCAGCATAATTTCAGCAGGGTAGATTCGACCCTGGACAATCAGTTTTGCGTTCTGTAATTCGGCAGAAAAATTTTCTAAAAAAGCCTGCTCGATTTGGCGAACATATTCAGCAGGAAATGCTGTCCATTTTTTTGAAGTTTTTAGTCGGGGAAACATATCTATTATCCTTTATTGACTGACTCAAAAGCCTTTTCTATAAACCACATACACGCAATCCAAAACAAGGAAATTCTGTGCAAAAAAATTCTCAAGATATTGGGCCGCTTTCTGATTCTACTTTTAGGCCAAATAAAGGCGTTTATATTTCAACTTACGGCTGCCAGATGAACGAAAACGACAGCGAAAGAATGTACTCTCTTTTAGAAATGGCTAATTTTACTCCGGTTCCTACGGCCGAAATGGCCGAGCTGATTATTATTAATTCGTGCAGCGTTCGGGAAAAGCCAGTTCACAAGGTCTATTCCGAAGTCGGAACTTATCGGAAGTTAAAAGAAAAAAATCCAAAGCTGAAAATCGGGGTAGGTGGTTGCGTTGGTCAGCAAGAAAAAGAAAAGCTGATGAAAGATGCACCACTAATTGATTTCGTTTTCGGGACCGATACGATTGATCATCTTCCGGAAATGGCCGAGCGTAGTTTAAACGGCGAAAAAAGATTAGTCGATGCACAGTTTCAGCATCGGGCACCTTACCATGTCGAGACCTTGGTTAGAAATCCAGGTGTAGCGACCTTCGTTAATATTACCAAAGGCTGCGATAATTTTTGTACGTTCTGTGTAGTTCCTTATACCCGTGGCCGCGAAAAATCACGTCCGTTCAAGCACATCATGGACGACATTCATACCTTAGTAAAACGAGGGGTCAAAGAAGTCACTCTCCTAGGGCAAAACGTAAATTCCTATGAATCGGATTGTGGAGTTGATTTCGCAGGACTTCTGGAGCGAGTCGCCCAAGACACGGGAGTGCAGCGTCTACGTTTCACGACATCACATCCAAAAGACTACGATCAGCGTTTGGTGGATATCATGTACGCGAATCAACCTAAAATTTGCGAGTATGTCCATTTGCCTATTCAAAGTGGTAATTCAAGAATTTTAAATTTGATGAATCGCGGATATACCCGCGAAGAGTATTTAGAAAAAATGCATATGATTAAAAAAGCGATCCCGAACTGCGTTCTATCCACGGACATCATTGTTGGATTTCCGGGAGAAACAGAAGAAGAGTTCCAGGATACGGTTAGTTTGGTGAAGGAAGTCGGCTTTGAAACTATTTTTGCTTTCAAATACTCCCCGCGTCCATTTACTAAGGCAGCGCGATTTGAAGATCAGATTTCCGAAGAGGTCAAGAGCGATCGCCTGAATCGTTTGTTCGCAGCGCACGACGAAATGGCCTTCGAAATCGTTAAAAAGTATGAAAATGAAGTGATGGACATCTTGGTAGAAACATTTGATGAAAAACGGGGCAATTTTTCGGGTCGTTCTTCGCAAAACAAAAGTGTTCACTTTGTCGGCCCCGCAGAAGAAAAATCTTCCTTGATTGGTAAGACAGTAAAGGTGAAAATCCTGAAAGCCTTTCCCGCGACTTTACGCGGAGAAATGGTGCTAAACTAGATAGGAGCATTTAATGAAGATCGATGCTTTCTTTCAAAAGGAAACAGGACAGTTTATTTTCTCTTCGGAGTATTTCGAAGAGATGAGTGCCTTAAATAATTCACCGTTGGTTCAAATGAAACCATTTGGTTTGACCATTTCAACCGATGGTCAAAGCCCTATTCTTTTATTGAAAGACGATAGTGGTGAACATAGTTTGCCAGTAGGACTCAACCCGTTGGAAGCCGGGGTGACTTTGTCGCAATCAAATAGAACGAATGCAACCACTCCACACCGTTTTACTGAACTGTTGTTATCTGGGCTGGATATTAAAATTTCGAAGGCTGTTTTTTGTGAAATCAAAGCGCAGAACCAATTTTTATTCGTCTGTTTAGAAAATCATCCAACTATGAAAATGATTAAGATTCGCGCCGATGAGGCCATGTCTTTGTTGTTGCATTTAGATATTCCCCTATATGCTTCGCACGCCTTTATCGCTAAAAGCAAATTACTTTCGACAGAGGTCGATCAGAGTCGTAAAAATATTCTAGCGAATGCGCACTTAATAATTGAAAAGAATTTGGGCTATCTCCAGTGATTCTACAAAAAGTAAACGGACACACTCCTAAAATCGGTGAAGATGTATTCTTAGCCGAAAACTGTGTTGTCGTTGGTGACGTGGAGTTAGGGAAGAAGTGTTCGATTTGGTATAACGCCATTATTCGCGGTGATGTGAATAAAATTAAGATTGGAAACGAAACTAATATTCAAGACGGCGCCATCATTCATGGAACTTATCAAAAATTTGGAACGACAATTGGTCAAAGAGTCACGGTCGGTCATTTGGCCATGCTGCATGGATGTGAAGTGGGTGATCTTTGTTTGATCGGCATGAGTAGCATAATTATGGATGGTGCTAAGATTGGTGCTAAGTCCATAGTCGGCGCGGGATCATTGGTGACTGAAGGTTCTGAATTTCCACCAGGGTCGTTAATTTTAGGCAGACCCGCAAAAAACGTCCGTGATTTAAGGCCTGAAGAACTGAAGCATTTGGAAGTGTCAGCAGATCATTACTTGATGTATTCCGAATGGGCAAAGAACGCAGAAGATATTCAACTGTAACTGAAAAGGAATTTTTATGGCAGTCAATAAAGTGCAACCAGGAAATTTCGAAATGGCTTTAACCTTCGATGACATTCTGTTGGTGCCATGCTTTTCAGAAATCGTGCCTACTGAAGTTTCGACCGTAACCGAATTTGCAAAGGGTGTGAAGCTGCATGCTCCATTAATTTCGGCTGCGATGGATACAGTAACAGAACATCGCATTGCCAGAATTATGGCTCAGCATGGGGGCATTGGCGTTATTCACAAAAATCTTTCCATTGAGCGCCAAGCGCTGGAAGTTGAAAAAGTTAAAAAATATGAAAGCGGTATGATCATGGATCCTATCACGTTAGGTCCTGATCAGATGATCGCCGAAGCACTAGAGCTGATGAAAAAATATTCCATCAGTGGCGTTCCGGTCACAGTTAAAGGCAAGTTAGTTGGCATATTAACGAATCGTGATTTAAGATTTGAAACAAAAACCAATCAGCCGATTAAAAATTTAATGACTTCAGAGAATTTAGTGACGGCAGTTGTCGGCACCACATTAGAACAAGCTAAAAAGATTTTACAAAAACATCGAATTGAAAAATTACCTGTCGTCGATAAGGCTGGAAACTTAAAGGGTTTAATTACGATCAAGGATATTGAAAAATCGCATGCATTTCCGCAAGCCTCGAAGGATCGTCATGGTCGCCTTATCGTTGGCGCCGCCGTGGGCGTTGGTGATGGATCGTTTGAACGAGCACAAGGACTGATGGCCGCCGGAGCCGATGTTATTGTGGTTGATACGGCTCATGGCCATTCTAAAAATGTCTTAGATATGGTGAAAAGAATTGCGGCGTCGAACAAAGACATTATTTTAGTGGCAGGTAACGTAGTTACCGAAGAGGGTACCGAGGCTTTGATTGCTGCCGGTGCGGACGTCGTTAAAGTCGGAGTAGGCCCGGGCAGCATATGTACTACCCGAGTTGTCGCTGGAGTCGGTATGCCACAGATCACCGCCATCGTTAATTGTGCGAAGGTGGCAAATAAAAAAGGCAAAACAATTATTGCTGATGGTGGGATTAAATATTCAGGTGATATCACTAAAGCGTTAGCCTTAGGTGCGAATACAGTGATGATTGGAAACTTACTGGCCGGAGCTGAAGAAAGTCCCGGCGAAACTATTTTATATCAAGGTCGGACTTACAAAGTTTATCGAGGAATGGGAAGTTTGGGCGCGATGGCACAGGGATCGAAAGATCGTTATGGCCAAATGGACGTTCACGATGAAGCGAAATTCGTTCCCGAGGGAATCGAAGGAAAAGTTCCTTACAAAGGAAATGTCAGCGGTATTATTCATCAACTTCTGGGTGGGTTACGTTCTGGAATGGGTTATATGGGCTCGACCAGCATTAAAGATCTTCAGAAAAATGCGCAATTTGTGCAGATCACCTCGCAGGGTCTCAGAGAGTCTCATGTTCACGATGTGAGTATCACCAAGGAAGCTCCGAATTATAGAATGGAATAGAAATGCCAACACGTGATGAGGGCCTGGTAAGACAGGGTGGTTTTTTAGTATTAGATTTTGGATCGCAATTGACTCAGTTAATTGCCCGGCGTCTGCGCGAACTTAATTTTTATTCGGAAATTCATCGGTTCGATTATTCTTTGGAAAAAATCAAAGAAATGAAACCAGAAGGAATTATTTTAAGCGGTGGACCAAGTTCGGTTTACGATGTGGACTCACCTATTCGCGATGTTAAGGAACTTTTGCAATGTGCTCCGGTATTGGGAATCTGTTATGGAATGCAATTATTATCACACCAGTTGGACGGTAAAGTTAGTCCGGCATCAGAACGCGAATACGGGCTTAACAAACTAGAATGGAAGATCGATCACCCATTGAAGACTCAAATCTCGCAAGTTTGGATGAGTCATGGTGACATCGTTGAAAAGGCACCGACTGGTGGTCAAGTTTTAGCGGTTTCGGGTTCTGCACACATCGCGATGATTGAATCAGATACTTGGATGGGAGTGCAATTTCATCCTGAAGTTACCCATACTGTTAATGGAATTGAAATTCTAAAATACTTTACCGAAAAAAAATGCAAAGCCAAACCAAATTGGACTTCTCCGCGTGTCACCGAAGAACTGATCCGAAATATTCAAGCAAAGGTTCCGAAGGAAGATCACGTGATTTGCGCACTTAGCGGTGGCGTAGATAGTTCTGTGGTGGCCGCATTGTTAACCAAGGCCTTAGGTGCGGCGCGAGTACACTGTGTATTTGTGAATAATGGTTTACTAAGAAAAAATGAATACCAAAATGTTTTAGATCAGTATCAGAAAATTGGAATCAATGTGACCGGCCTAGATAAAAAAGATTTATTCTTATCAGCCCTAATTGGTCAAACCGATCCTGAAACTAAAAGGAAGGCCATAGGCCGGTTATTTATCGAAGTCTTTGATCAGTTCAAAGCCAGTATCGTAAAGAAAGTTCCTAATATAAACTGGTTGGCCCAGGGAACTCTTTATCCTGATGTAATCGAAAGTTTTTCTTCTAAAGGTGGTCCTTCTCAAACGATAAAATCGCATCATAACGTTGGCGGTTTGCCGGCTAACATGCAGTTTAAATTGGTCGAACCGCTAAGAGAGCTATTTAAAGATGAAGTTCGTAAAATAGGAAAAGAATTAGGTTTGGCTGATGAGGTGTTGATGCGACATCCTTTTCCTGGGCCAGGACTGGCCATTCGAATCATCGGTGAGGTGAATGAAAAATCCTTGTCAGTAATGCAAGAGGCTGATTTTATTTTTATTTCAAAATTAAAAGAACACGGTCTGTATCATAAAATTTGGCAGGCTTTCTGTGTTTTAACATCGGTGAAAACTGTGGGCGTGCAGGGGGATGGTCGAACTTACGATCACGTGCTGGCTTTAAGAGCGGTAACTTCGATGGATGGGATGACGGCAGACTGGTACGAATTTTCGTCTGCATTTTTGCGAGAAGTCTCCGTAGAAATCACGAATAAAGTTAAAGGCGTTAGTCGAGTCGTGTATGATATTACCAGCAAACCTCCAGCAACGATTGAGTGGGAATAATGCCTAGTTTTTCGCATTTACATGTACATTCTGAATATTCGCTTTTGGAAAGTAGCCTTCGTTTAAAGGCGATGGTTGTCAAAGCAGCGGAAGATAAAATGCCAGCGATAGCATTGACAGATAACGGAAATATGTTCGGCGCGATCGAGTTTTATTTTGCGGCGTTGGATAAAGGTGTTAAGCCGATTATTGGTTTGGATATTTACATTGCTCCGGGCAGTCGTCTAAGCAAAGGTGAAAATAAGGAGCTGGCGCAAAAACCAAATTCAAGATTGGTTTTGTTGGCGCAAAACCTTAAGGGATATCAAAATCTTTGCCAAATTTCTTCAATCGGATTCCAGGAAGGTTTTTACTATAAACCACGCGTGGATTACGAAGTCTTAGAAAAATTTAATTCTGATCTGATCGTCTTGTCAGGTGGTTTGCGTGGTGAAGTCGCGCAAAGTTTTATCAACGAAGGTCGAGACAAAGCATTAGAAAAAGTTAAAAATTTGAAACGTATTTTCGGTGATCGATTTTATTTGGAAGTGAATCGTACTGGAATTGCGGAATGGAAACAGGTAGAAGCGTTTATCGTAGA
>JAYVAZ010000183.1:0-8742 GCA_043750675.1 Pseudobdellovibrionaceae bacterium
TTTAGTTTTTTCATTTTAATTCCTTAATGCCATCGTAATTTGATTGGCTTGTTGTTTGATACCGTTCAATTGTCAGTGGCTTAATTGCCCGTTAATGCAGAGATGAAACTGTGACTGTTATAACTCAGGTTAGTGATTGCAAATATGCAATTTAGGAATATTATATATTCCATTAAAGAATATAGGTATAAACAATTGGATTTATAAGTACTAATTGGAATGTTTAAAAATGAAAACATTTCAATACTGTGCAAGGTATCTTAAGAGGAGGGGTCTAAGATTTAATGGACCGACAAATTGATTGTGAAAACATTTTATTCTTGATCCACAGTCACACCTAAAAACGTTAACTTTATGGTAAGCGCTTCACAATCCCATATTTAAAACGGTAGTAATTTTTCAAAATCTTCGACAGTCTGTGCGGTTGGTAACTGATCAATAATTGATTTTAAGTACTGATAAGGCTCGTTATTATTGGCTTTCGCGGTTTCAATGAGACTGTAAATAATCGCGCTGGCATCAGCACCTTCAACGGAATCGCTAAATAACCAATTCTTTCTTCCGACCGCAAATGGCCTGATCGAGTTTTCGATAAAATTACTATCGATATGATATTTTCCGTTTTCTAACTATATTTCTAACGTGGGCCATTCTGATAGCAAATAATTAAATGCTTTTCCAATCGTGGAGCCTGATGGAACTTTTAACACTTTTTCGTCAGCAAATTCTTTTATACTTTTTAAAATTGGTTTTGATAGTAACGCACGTGCTTTTACTTTTTCATCTAAAGAATAATCTTTAATATTTGTTTCGATGTTATATAACTTTTGAATCAGCTTTAGCATCTGCAAAGCTAACTTTGACCCTACGCCAGATACTTTCTGAATGTTTTTAAAATTTCTTCGCACATCCGCCCAACATCCCATGCGTTTTATTTATTCAGATATGCAAAACCGATTGTAACCAGCGTAACCATCTACCTGTAGGGTTCCCTTAAATTCCAATAAAATTTCCTTAGCCACTTCGCCTAGTTATTAATCCTTACACTGACCGTTAAGCATAGACTTCTATTTTATAAAAATAGTCTAAGCGTAATCGAGTTTGCATTCTCGTGGATCAAGTAATCGTTTCCCTTAATGCCGGTAAATAATTTTCCATCTTTCCAAATCCAAACTGCTGAGCTGCACGTAATCGATTATGGCTTGGACAAAGCAATTCAAGATTCTGAAGGTCACTGGCTCCACCTTTGGCAAAAGGGATTTTATGTTCTATCTGCAAATGATGTCGAGCCGAGCATTGCATTTTTGTTTCTGGGTCCACATACCTGCATTGGTACTGATCGCGGTGTTTAATTTCTTTGACTATCATTTTGGAAACGTATCTTGATTTAGATTCTGGCCTACTTTTCTTCAACCCTGGCTTACTTTCCGTTAACGCAATTTGACTTCGTGGTGGTTGCGCTTTGCGTTTTTCTTTCTTGAGATTTTCCAGAGTTTGTTTGGTCATCATTTTAAATAGTTCAAGCTTAGAAAGTGGTTTTCCTAAAAGCACTTGGACTTCTTCAAGTTCTTTTTGTAATTCTGCATCGATGATAAATGTAACCTCGGTTTTATTCCCTTTGACCGGTTTTTCAATCTCTACCGGTTTTGATACGAACCCATCTGGTTTTCTTTCGGCTAAAATTCGTTCTGTTCTCTTTGTGGTTTGATTTTCTAGTGATGCGACAATGTCCTGTTTTTCGCTTTGTGTGGCTTTAACTTCACGGAAATACGCATTCATCATCGAGACTTGAGTTAAATTTAAATCACCATTTTGAATCTTGGCTTCAACCTCTGGAATTTCTTTTAGTAATCTCATCGCGCTGACTCTGCGCCAAGCGCTTCCTTCAGAAAGTTTAAGTTCTTTAATACAATATTCTTTCAAATCTTTAAATCCCACTTGCGCATACAGCATTCGCTTTTCATTTTCACGCAGATGCCAGAGGACCTCTATCGTACTAAACCTTTCTTTGTCTGCTGCTAATTTTGTTTGTAAATGCAGTTCTTGGTTGGATAGGTGGTTTAGTTTCAATTTATTCTCCTGATTTAAAACTCGCGATACTTGATAAAAAAGTAAGATATCACGAGTTTTTATTTTCAGTTTTTTGAGTTTTTTAAAATACGAACTGGCTTTCGAAACTAGAGTAATTGATAGATATTAGCTTACAAGAATGATCAGCGAAGCAAAAAAACCTAACATCAAGGTGGCCCCATGTTGTTCAAAAAATATTTAAATTAAGGCGGATTTAAAAACTTAAAACGATGGTCAAATGAAAATTTTTTTGACGCAAATATTTTTGCTCACCACGCAAGTTCCGTAATTAAAGCATTTGTTATTCTTCAGAGGCTTATGCGAATACTTGTTCTTGATGTTATTGCTCGCGTAAAATAGCCAGGTTAAGATCGCAGCAGGAGATTTGTTTTTGAGCTGCTTTTCCAAAATTCCAAACATCGCCAGCCAACGGGCAAATAGAAGCTGGAGCTTAAACTTTGCGGCGTTTTGAGGATGGGAGTATTCGGAGGCTCTCGCGGTATTTAGCAACCGTTCGACGAGCAATCTGTAAACCATCATCTTTAAGAAGCTCAACAATTTTTTGATCCGAATAAGGATCCTTGGAGTCTTCTTTAGAAATTAATTCTTTGATTTTTAATTTTACTGATTCACTGGCTAAAGCATCGCCGCCATCGGAAGAACTAATTCCCGAATTAAAAAAGTATTTTAATTCGTAAATTCCCTGAGGAGTATGAACGTATTTTGCGGTAGTGACACGACTGACTGTTGATTCATGCATTCCAATATCATTTGCAATGTCTTTTAAAACCATCGGTTTCAAAAATCCAGAACCCTTTTCAAAAAAATCCTTTTGATGTTTTACAATACTTTCAGTCACTTTGTAGATCGTTCTTTGGCGCTGATGAATCGATTTGATCAGCCAAACTGCCGAACGCAATTTATCTTGGATATAATCATGCGTCTGATTATTCTGACCGGCATCTTTTAACATGTTTTTATAAAAATTAGAGATTTTTAAACGTGGTAAACCATCTTCATTTAAAGACACCATATACTCTTCACCGACTTTATAAACATAAACGTCAGGAGTTACGTAATGCGTGTCTATTGGGGCGTAAGCGCGACCAGGCTTAGGATCCATCGCATAAATGATTTTACACATCTCAGCGATTTCAATGCGTTCGCGACCCATTGCCTTGGCAATGCCATCAAAATTCTTTTTTTCGAGATCTTTTAAATGTGTCGTGATCATGTGGACTAAATCGTGGGTATCTTCTTCTAAATGTTTGGCTTGAATCAACAAACATTCTTTAAGATCACGTGCACCAACTCCGGGTGGATCAAATTCTTGAACGAACTTTAATACGTCTTCCAAATCTTCAACTGGAATTTTTTCTTGCTCACAAATCTCCGCCATAGGCGTTAAAATGTAACCATCATCATCAATATAATTAATCAATACTTCGGCTATGCCAAATTCTTCATCGTTAAATCCGTACATCTTAGCCTGCCAAGCAAGGTAATCATGTAGATTTTCGGTGGTCGAAATCACATTCTCGTAATTCATGATTTCTTCGTTGCCACCGGTAAACTGTTGCGGCGGCTTTTGCGAAGATTCGACGTAACTTTCCCAATCGAACTCATCCTGCTTTTGCGGATTTTGCATATTTTCTTGGTTCGCTTCGCCAGTACTTCCTACTTGCGCATCGACTTCTTTAGTACGTTTTAAATCATCTTCTTTAAGATCAAGAGTCTCTTCTAAAATGGGATTTTCTTCTAATTCTTTATGAATAGCAGTTTCAAGTTCCATACGCGACAATTGCAACAGTTTGATTGCCTGCTGTAATTGTGGAGTCATTCTTAATGTCTGACTCAAATTCATGGATTGTTTTAACTGTACTGCCATCTATTTTGTTCCCTTAAACCATTACTATAATTCTACACTATAATTTAAAATTTTCCCCTAAATAGAACTTTTTAGCTAGTTCTGAGTTTGCAATTTCATTTGCTGTACCTTGGACCTGAATCTGTCCTTCTTTAAGGATGTAAGCATGATCACAAATTCCCAGAGTCTCACGGACATTGTGATCCGTAATTAAAATCCCTATACCCTTTGCCTTCAGCTGTTTGATAATTTCTTGAATGTCTGCAACAGCTATAGGATCGATACCGGCAAAAGGCTCATCAAGCAATATAAATTTCGGCGAACCAGCAAGTGCTCTTGCGATCTCAACCCGCCGTCTTTCCCCACCCGACAACGAATAACCGAAACTGTCTTTGATATGTTCAATACGAAAGTCAGATAATAACATCTGCAATTTTTCATCTTTACGTGAGTCTGAATAACCATGCGCTTCTAACGCAACGATGATGTTTTCAGAAACGGTTAACTTCCGGAAGATACTTTGCTCTTGCGCCAAATAACTAAGACCAATTCGAGCCCGTTTAAACATCGGTTCGTTTCCGATACTTTCACCGTCTAACAAAACATCACCAGAATCTGGATGAACCAATCCAACAACCATATAAAAACTGGTGGTTTTTCCGGCGCCGTTAGGACCTAAAAGGCCAACGACTTGTCCTGACTCTACTGAAAAAGAAACTCCCTTTACGACATTTCTTTTTTTAAAAGATTTTGAAATATTCTGGATGGTCAGTTGGCTCATAGTAAATTACTATCTCACTTCTTTTCGACATTGCCACGAATTTTTTCGACACGCACCTTTTTTCCACCCTCGTAAAAGATGATTTGATCGCCAATAATTTCATCATTATTTTGTACAACACGGGGCTTCCCTTTAAAAACAAATTGGTCTTGATCAGGGTCGAAAAAAACACTTTCGGAGGTTGCGAATTTGTCATAATCACTGACTTTCACTCCACCTTTCAGAAGAATGGATTGTAAAAAATCGGATCCTGACTTGTATTGAAATTGTGCTTCTGGACCTTCCATCTGCATTGCATCAACTTGAATCTTAACGTTCTCGGCAAATTTTGCTGAATTATCTTTGCTGTTAAATTCCGCTGTTTGACTAGTGATCTCAAATTTTTTGCCGTTTTTTAATTGTTTAAAAGCCTTAACATTAGATTCAATTTTCATTTTACTGTCATTGACGTTCGTCATCATTTTATTACCGGTTAGAGTCATGCCCTTTTCCTTTTGATCGGAAGGCCCCATCATTTTGATGTCGTTAGGGCTAGAAATAATTCGAGTTTTGGAATTGTAAAAAACGCTTTCTGATTGAAACTGATAGCCATTTTTTGAACGTGTATAGACGTTTCCTTTGAATTCCATATCTTTGGTTTTCGAATTAATGATGCCACTTTCGCCGGTTACGGTAAACTCAAGTTCTTCATCAGAGTAGAACTGAACTTTGACATTTTTTAATTGCCAGTAACCTTTGCCTTCAAAACCTTCGGCTGAACTGGCAAATAATTCCCAGTCACGATTTCCACTTTCGCTTTCCACCAAATGGACACCTTCCATATGTTGTTCGGCTTGATTATCTTTTTTTGCAGATGCGAATTTGAGAGTTTCTTCTTCTGGCTGCGTTTCAATGTTCAGCGGAAATCCAAAAATGATTTGAACCACGAGGGCCAACAAAAGCACGGCAAAAGCAATTGTTGTCCACCTACGCATATTTTACTGATTTTCTTTTTGCTTCATAACCGCAAAATTAATTTCTGCGGCTCCTGCCTCTGTTACTGTATACATAACTTTTTTTACGGTTAAGAAATCGACGTCTTTATCAGACTGAATAGTGACTTTATTCCAAGCATCAGGATCCTCCAATGGCTTTTCACCACGGACACCTTCAAATACTTTGTTCAGTTGCTTTTGAATGTTCAAGTCTTGCTCTTCCTTTGCTTTTGCTAAAGCTATTTTTAGTTTGGCCATTAAAGGATCAATCATCCATGACTCTTTGGCTTTAATTTCATCAAAGGTCACAACGCGATCTCTATCAACCAAAACTTCTTTATTCGAAATCGTAATAATAACTGCAGGTTTTAGTTCTTTAATCTTTTCGGCTTTGGGTAATATCACTTCTTTTGGAATAAATAAAGCTTGTCCTGTAGAGTTGTAGTTTTGTAGTAAGAAAATAACAAGAACCGTAAACATATCTACCATGGCTGTTAAGGAAAGCGTCGCGGTAACGTCACGCTTCGTTTTGCCACCAAGAAGGCGACTGTAACGATATCTTTGACCGGGAGGATGAATAGGCATTAGTTTGGCCCTCCTGTGGCAACGCTGATTGCAGTAAAACCGGATTTCAAAAAGGAATCCATTCCTCTGATCAATCGTTCGTACGGTAACGTATCTGCCATTAAAATAACGGCATCCGTTTTATTTGGGTATCTTTGTTTAACTTGTTCCAGTTGGGCTTGTAATCCGACATCATCGAATTCGTTATCTACATTAGGAACATTAATGGATTGTCGATCAACGGTCAAAAGATAGCCAGTTGGTCTGATTTCTAATTTAAGAACAATTTCAGCCTCAGGAGGAACTATGGGCTTGGACTGATCTTCATTTTTTTTACCATACAACGAACTACCAATTTGGATCATAGAAACCTGTGACCATACAGCCGTAAGAAGCAAAAAGGTAATCAGTACGCTCATCAAATCGATGAACGGAACTAGATTCAGATCAATATTCTTTTTGCGACCACCGCCACCGGTATCTATATGTGCCATTTTAGTCCTTCAATTTCTCACGATTTGCGACAACTAGATTTAATAAACTCATACTGGTTTCGATGACATCGTTCTCTGCGCGTTGGATGCGCATCTGGAAATATCCGTAAGCTACGATCGAAACAATCGCAACGGCCAGACCGAAAGCAGTACAATTCAGAGCATGCGAAATACCTTCTGACAGTCTTTGCGCTTTTTCGGCTGGATCGGCTTCCGATACACCTCGGAACGAACCAATCATACCAATGATTGTACCGAATAATCCCGCTAAAACGGAAACGTTACCGGTCACTGCTAAAAACGGAGTCCAACCTTCTAATCGGGGATTTTCACGAAGAGCGGCTGCATCCATTGCAACTTGAATTTCTTCATCAGGACGTTTGTTCATTGCCAGAACTAATCCTGCTTTAACTGTATTTGAAAGCGGAGCTGGCCTAGCATCACAATATGAGATAGCTTGACGAATATCTCCCCGAATAATCATACCGAAAATATTGTCGGTAAATTCTTTTTTATCGATGGAAAGATTTTTTAGTGCCAAAAATCTTTCTACTACTAGCAATGCTGTAATGATTCCAATAAATAGAATCACAAGCATAACGGGTCCTCCCTCTTGGAAGGCGCGTATTAAAAATGGCGCTTCATTCACGGCTGTCGTTGGGTTCACATTTCCTCCTTAAAGTCTGCTTTGCAGTTCTGTATTTCTGCTCTTGCAGGTTAACTTAACTTAATTCTATCTTTGCGCACCGAATACGAACGGATAATATACTCCAGCAACTACACCCACTGGTGGTTCTGGGAATCTCCACTCTTTAATTCGCGCTGCCACACAACTTTCCACAGCTGGATCATTTAAGGTCGAGCTACTTGCCTTGGCTAAACGAACATGTCCCTGTTCTTCGATCTCAAAATAAATTACTACTTTACCTTCTAATGAAGAATTCACGCGGAGTTGTCTTTCGTAACAAGATTTGATTTGATTCAAACCTCTTTTAATAACTCGGCGAACCGCTTCTTTATCGATAGTTCCGGTGAATTGCTCTTCCGCACCACCCGGATCAACCATAACGCTATTTTTTCCACCGATACCGACACCGCTACCATAATTACTATCACCCGAAGATCTACCTTTAGTGCCAATACCGGCGATACCATAAGTAGCGATACCTTTTCCACCAGCACCAACATCCTTAATTTTACTTCCAATATCATCGCCAGACCGGTTTTCATTCTGACCGGCAGATCCTGTCGCTTTATCGGCAGTTCCGATCAAATCACCCGCACCACTGGCCGCTTGATCCAACTTCGTACGAATTCCACCACCACCAAATGCCGCCAACAGACCGGTTTTATTTACGTCTTTTGCCGTCTGCGCATTAGCACCGGCCGTTTCACTAATTTTGACCGCTCCACCGTGATTCACCGATGTGAATTTTTTCGGTCGATCTAACTTGGAAGGATTAGGGCGAACTTCTGCGGCCTTCGCCATCATCTTTTCTTTTGTGGTATTTTTAGAATCCACTTTGCCTTTATCAACCTTGTCTTCTTTTTTCTCAGAGATATCAACTTTCTTAACCTGTGGAGTTGGAGTAGGTTTTTTCTCGACAACTTCAACTGGCGGAGGCGGTACTTTCGGCTGCTCTGGCTCTGGAGTTGGTTTTGGTTTATTGTAAATGAAAGTGGCCACCCTAGGTGTTTCCTCTTCCTTCTGTTCTTCGGCCTTCTCTGGAGAATAAACTGATACATACAACGCCATCAAAGCAACGATGACTAAAGAAGCAATAATTCCCGTCAACTCACTTTGCGAAAAGTCCAACGGCGAAATCAATGAAGGTCTTGGGCTGGCAGGTATGAATCGAATATAAACTTCTAACAATCCCCCCGCCAATGAAACACACATCACCTCGCCCTGATCCAGGCGCAAAGCATAACCGGTATTTGTCTTCGTTGCTTTTCGTAACTTGATTACTTCATCAGCTAAAATAATCTGCG
>JAYVAZ010000184.1:0-1694 GCA_043750675.1 Pseudobdellovibrionaceae bacterium
TTTCAAAACCCGTATGACAGGTACTATCCTTTTCATCGCCCTAACTTTTTAATGGCATCTAAAACAAGCCCCCTCGAAATTTATATGCATTTAAATCCGAAAGATCGATACTGTGCTATTTTAGCGGCCAATGCCCCTTGGTCGACAATTAACCAACAGCTGGCTGGATTATTCGAGGACTTAAGATGGAAGGATATTTCATACCTAGAATGTTTAGTTAAGTGCGACTCATTAGCGTCTTTAGAAACCATGGTCGGTCTGCATTTTGTCCCTTCTGCAATATACCCCGCCATGTTGCCCGACGAAAATGGCGAAATGATAGACTTTATTTTATTGTCAAAAACTTTTGAACCACTGAATTTTGAAGGCATTTATTTGGACGAAACATTTAAGCCGTTCTTGGACCAATACATTGCTATCTGGGAAAAACAAGCGCTGGCTGGATTAGAGGTCGTACGTGCCCGTGGTTAAAATTCCAAAAATTCCCAATGCCGACCTTAGCGCGATTCAAAAACTATGCGAAATGGAAGTGCCTTACCAAGTTGACTCACAAACAGACACTCTGTTTGTGAAGGCAATGCAGGAAAATTTGTCTTGGCACAAAACAAAAAATCCCTTCTATGCAAGGCTACTGAAACTAAAGGGGTTTGAAATTGATTCCTTAAAAAATATTTCCGACTGCGCGCGAATTCCCATGATACCTGCAACCTTTTTTAAATTGCATGAAACCATTTCGGTCGAAAAAAAAGAAGTCACTTTAAATTTAACTTCTTCGGGAACCAGCGGCCAAAAATCACAAATGTTTTTTGATGACTGGTCCATCAGTGCGCCACAAAGGATGATCGAATTTATATTTAATTACTATGGTTGGAATACGCCAGATCGGAAAACTAACTATATTCTTTTTTCTTATGAAGTAGATGCAAAATCAAAACTAGGAACGGCCTATACGGATCATTTTCTTTGTGGGTTTGCACCGGTTAACGAAGTGTTTACGACTCTACGTTCAACGGGAACAGGAAAACATGAATTCGATGTATTTGGGACTATCGAAAAATTAATCCAATTTGAAAAACAGGGCCTACCCGTCCGACTATTTGGATTTCCATCTTTTTTACATGCGACCTTGCAACGGATGAAAGATCTGAACTTGCCACCGTTGAAACTTTCAAAAGATTCTTTAATCTTTTTGGGGGGTGGATGGAAAGGCGCCCAAGCCGATTCTATTAGTTCGGCCGAGTTATACCAAAGTGCTACTGAAGTATTGGGAATTCCGCTGGAAAGAATTCGCGATGGATTTGGATCGGTGGAACACTGTATTCCCTATATCGAGTGCAAAAATCATCAGTTTCATATTCCTACATGGTCCCGGGTTTACATTCGCGATGTCGCCAGCCTGACCCCTCTTGGCTACGGGCAACCGGGCTTTTTACATTTTGTATCACCTTACATAACCTCGGTTCCGGCGCAGAGTGTCCTGATGGATGACCTTGCGGTTATGCACCCTCACACCGAGTGCTCTTGTGAAATCAAAACACCTTTTTTTAAAATCTTGGGTCGTGCAAGCAAATCAAAAAATAAAAGCTGCGCTATTGCCGCGGCTGAATTACTTCGCGGGGCAAATATATGAAAACCGAAGAAATGCATTTTTGGAAAGGCGAATGGATAACCGATCTGCAACTGCAGGAAAAAAT
>JAYVAZ010000185.1:0-3298 GCA_043750675.1 Pseudobdellovibrionaceae bacterium
AAGTGATTTTGTCTTTTCGCAAATCGGAACAAATGAATATTTGCCATTCAGTTAAGGAAATAAAAGTTTCATGAAGGCTTGCAATAAGTTTATTCCAGCAAGTCTCAATATCTTGATCTGAAAAAAGGGAAAGCTCTCGATTGTTTATTCTTATGGTTGCCCTTTTGAGGGATACGAACTCAAGCGGCAAAGCTATGCCCTGGTATATTGAGTAACTAGATATTTAAAAGATAGCAGCAAATACAAAAATATTAGCTGCTACTCATCGCGTGTTCGGGTTATTGATATTCTAATAATTTAATAAGGATACATTGCACTAGAGCAGGTCGCAGCTTTAAAAATTTCTTCTGGCATATCTAATCCGCAATATCTGAAGAAAGTAGCCGCAGCAACCGACTGTAGTTCTTTTGCTATATTTTCGGTACGAATGGATTCTCTCAAATTATTGCAGGCATAACTAAGTTGTGAATTTTCAACCACGTTTGAATTTACTAGTCTTGATTCATAGGCCATTAATACACTTTTAGTACGTGTCAACAGAGGCTCATGAGGGCAAGGGTTTTCATCTTGCGCAGAAGCCTCAACTTGTAATTTTTTAACAAAAGATAACTGGTCAGATACCTTGGTCTTTGAAAAACCCTGTATTGACAACAATAAGATAAATGAAAATAAGATTTTGTTCATAATTTGCTCCTAATAGTTGTTTTAGAAAAAAGCCAATCTACTGTGGGATGAATTTCCCAATATTCAGTGAAAAGCTTATACAAAGAATACAAAGCGAAATTTGGGCCAAACGCAAATCAGTTCAAATGCTAATATGTGTAATAAGACTGACTAAAGGATCAAGGATGTGCCCACTTAGGTCACCTCGGACAGATCTTATTCAGGGGGATTTACTTCCCAACGAGTATAATGGATTTTATAGTGGCCTAGAACTGGCACTAATTTACCTAAACTATTCGCTCGCTTTGTATTGGGAAATTAGTCCCAAGACTTCCGAACGAATTAAAATTAATTAATAGGAGTGTTTATGAAGTTTCTAATTGTAATTGGATTGCTATTTAGCTTTTCCAACGTTTTTGCTGCTGATCAAAACTTAGTAACAGTGGCTTTAGATAAAGTGAGAACCGCTCAAGATTCGCTAGAGACGGCACAATTTGAATTGGCTGCCGCAAATAATTTACTTGTTGAAGCGCTTTCTCAAACGCAAAATAAACCAAAAACTTGTCGCATATTAACTACCTATGCTACCTATGAAGGCACTGGTCCAAACGATGCTGTTGCTACCAGCAATGCAAGGCTAAAATGTAAACAAAATGGAACTATTGGATACGTATGTGAAAATGCCAAAGTGGAAATTTGCTGGTAATTAAATTTAAATGGGCATTAACCACCAGTTATGGCGAATGCCCATGCACTTAGCGCAAGTCATAAATAATCAATTCAATGGCATCTTATCCTTTGCAATGGCCTGAATTAGCTTCTTGATTTGGTTGCCTGCAACTGTATTTACTTCAGAAATTTTATCCAAACCGCCATTATTTTCTTCACCGAAACCTAATGCAAAAATAATTGCTGACTTATTATTACTTGCATAAATAGTCAGTTGCCCACTGGAACTTCCAAAGCTACTTGGGAAACCCTCTTTGTAAGTACTTTCTTCCTGGCTTGCAATATCGACATTTTTAGAAAGAACAGCTAGGTCTGATTTCTTTAGCTGTATATTGGGCATATAATTGTAAGTCGCTTGAGTACGATTTCTAACAAGCACTAGTCCATTTGACAACACGGATATTTCAGAGTGAGTTATCTGGTTGCCATACGAGTATCGTACCATTTCTCTGATCGTCGTCGCGGCAAATGCCGAATGCGACACGAAAACTAAAACTATTTGCAATAACATTTTCATTTTTTTCATAATTTCCTCTCAGTTTTAAATTTTAGTCATTATTTAATTCCTCATTTAAAAAGCTAAACAAGTTGGCAGAGCATACACTATTAAAATAAATCGAGTGTTAATTTTGCTTTTTAAAAACTTTTTGTATTTGCGACTATGAAAGATTTCCAAGATTGTCTAAAGTTTAGACACCCATTACCCATAAAAACAAAAAGACCCAGCTAACCAGCTGAGTCTTTTTAAAGGCATTTCTTAACTAACGAAAAATACTATTTATTAATGCTGACATCCAGAACCATGAATATGGTCCGCTTCGACTTCTCCAAAAGCATTCTTAAAATTCTTTGAAATTGGTTTTTTGTAAGTTAACGATGAAGCCGGTACGCGTGAACTTGGTGCAACTATATCTATCATAAAATTATGAAACATCTCAATTCCTGATATCAAATTTACCGTTGCAAGTCTTTCATCAATTCCATGTGATCTTCGTTTATTACTGTCACTTACGATCAAAGGGGCAAATCCATAAGCATCAATTCCCATTTTTCGTAAGTACCTTAGGTCTGTAGCTCCAGTTAACATACTAGGGATAACAGGAATTCCCTTAAAATAAGTTTCTGCATATTTAGACAAAATGCCTGGAACCAATCCAGTTATCGAAGATGCTCCGGCATGACCACTTGTCTGATCAATATCGATTTCAATTTTAATATTTGGATCTGTTTCAAGCTTACCTAACTTCAAATTAATCTTCTTTTGAAAGTACGCTAATAAATCAGGAACTGTTTCATCAGGCATTAATCGACAGTTAATATAAACTGTCGCTATTTGCGGCTGAGCATTTTTTGCTGTATCACTTCCTGCGTTAACAACAGTTGGTATGCAAGTTCTTCTAATCAAAGCATGCATCGCTGGATATCCTTCTTCTAAAGCCTTTACTTCTTTTTTATATTTTGTGTATAAGTTTTCGCTTTCAGATTCTGGGGAATTTCCTAAAGTACTTAAAACTTCTTTTAATTTAAGATCTGTTTCTACTTTAGCTCTTTCTTTAAAGTAACTTCTGATCAAAGGAATTAAACGAGGTAAAGGTTGAAGTTGACGAAGCTTAACTAATGCATCTGTCATTAAATTTACAGCCATTACTTTAGTAGGCACCGAAGAATGTCCCGTTGGACCCGTGGCCGTGATTTTAAAATCTTGATATCTCTTTTGTGCAGCCTCATAGCCAATAAAAAGTGGGCTTTGCTGCTCATCTGCGACTACGGATCCACCTTCTGAAATAGCTACTTCGATATCATTAAAAAGTTCAGGCTGATGCAGGGTCAACCAACCCATTCCGTTGATACCTCCACGCTCTTCATCAGAATTAAGCATCAAAATTAAATCTCGTTCTAAAGGCAA
>JAYVAZ010000186.1:0-1553 GCA_043750675.1 Pseudobdellovibrionaceae bacterium
GGGCAGTCGTTCGATTTACCTTTGTTTAATTTGCAAGATTCTATAATCCAGTCCGTTAAAGTTCTAAAAGGGGGGCATTTGAAGTTATCGCTGACTAACGTGGCGAAAACTCAAAAAGCTGAAGCGCTTTTGTTTTCTCCTCCTATGGAAAGACTTTTTTACGAAGAACTGATTGGTTTAAGATGTGATGTCATCGCCGAACTCCAATGGAATTATTATTTCGGTCGGAAAATACAGTTATTGGTCAAAGACATTATTCCGCGTGGGCAAGCATAGGAATATCTGTGAAAAAAGCATTAGTCCTTTTAAGTTCAGGTTTAGATTCTACAGTTAATCTGTACGCGGCTGTTAAAAAGTATCAAGTCGTTAAAGTACTGACTTTCGACTACGGTCAGCGAGCCGCCAAAAAAGAAATCCAAAAAAGTCGTCAAATTTGTAAATTATTGCAACTTAATCATCAAGTCGTTAAAATCAATCTGTTTAAAGAGTTTGGTAAATCATCTTTGATTAATACCAAAATGAAAGTGCCGACAAAAAACCAAGTTCAAATCGGAAACCACAAGCAGTCCTTAAAAACCGCTAGCAGCGTTTGGGTTCCCAACCGAAATGGTGTTTTTTTAAATATTGCTGCAGCCTTCGCAGATGCCTATCAAGTGGATTACGTAGTTCCGGGGTTCAATAAAGAAGAAGCGGCGACTTTTCCAGACAATTCTAAGTCCTATTTGCAGCAACTAACAAAGGCATTTCAGTTTTCAACCCAAAACCAAGTGATTGCGAAATGTTTTACGATCGATATGAATAAAACTCAGATCGTTAAATGGGGACAGAAAATGAAGATTAATTGGAATTTGACCTGGCCTTGTTATTTCTCAGGAAAAAACCGGTGTGGACAATGTGAATCTTGTTTGCGTGCTAAAAATGCTTTTGAAAAAAATAAACTTTTACCTAAAAATTACTTTGCGAGTACCCGATGAAAACTTTGTTTATTGATAAAGAGTTCTTATATGACGGAACCCAATTAAGTTCTCTTTTTGCCTATAAAAATTACGGCTTATTGGGAAATTCAATAGTCAGTTGGGTAGGGGAATGTTCGGTTAGTTTTGATCATATGGTTGATTATGAAGATCTGCGCGCGCAGGAAAAAATTTGCGGTAAAAAAATGCTTCATTTCATCGTCGAGTTATTTGATAAAGATCTTACGCATGCTGTTTTATTGCAAAGATTATTCGCGGCAACAGCCCACTACGAAATCCAGCAGTCGATCTTGTCTTCGCAATTTAAACGTGAAGGTGACGATTTATTTTTTAAAGAAGGCAAACTTTCAATCAGCATTGCGTCTTCGTCTCCGGTTTCGCAGATGATTCATTTTGCTTTAAATATTACTAACGAGGGAACTCCAGTTAAAACCAGCAGTCTTGAAGACATGAATATTCCCGCCAAGGACATTTCAAAAAAATTAATGGAAAAAATTTCGCAAGAGTATCTATCGATTACCGAAGCAACCCAAAAAGTAAAACCGCTGAATTAGGTCATTAAACGCGCTCAGTTTTAGT
>JAYVAZ010000187.1:0-3095 GCA_043750675.1 Pseudobdellovibrionaceae bacterium
GCGGCATTAGGATACCCTGTCGAGTACCAAGCGGCAAATTTCTTTAATTGAATTTGTAACAGATAGGCCTCGCAGTGGGCAGTTAAATCTGCGGCCAACTGCTTAAATATAGTCGAAAAATCATCATTAGAGTGGCTGCTACTAGGACTTTGGGCCGGGCCTAACAAATTCCTGTTGGAGTCGACCAGTGCTGACCGATCTGTATTTGATAAATTGAATAAATTTAAGGCATCTCTAAAGATAAATGGGTTTTTCAAAGCACCCCGCCCAATCAAAACTCCATCGCAGCCCGATTGATTGAGTCTTAAAACCGCCTGTTGCGAACTAACGATATCACCATTTCCTAAAACCGGGATCTGGGCCTTGGCTTTGACTTCGGAAATATAATCCCAATCAGCAAAACCGCTGTAGGATTGGGCCCTAGTGCGGCCATGAATCGCGACCCAAGTGATCCCTTCATCAGCGGCCAGTTTTACGACCTCATCAGCGTTTCTCGTACCAGCATCCCATCCCGTTCTGATTTTTATGGTTACTGGAATCGTTACTGCTTTCACTGTGGCCGCAAGAACTTTACGCATTTGCGGTAGATCTTTCAGCATCGCTGAACCGGCGCCCTTTCTAACTACTTTAGGAACGGGACAACCAAAATTTAAATCGATAAAATCGCACCCGGTTGATTCAGCATACTGGGCGGCTTCGGCAATGGCTTCGGGGGTTTCACCAAACAGCTGCACCCCGATGGGGTGTTGAGTATTATCAAAACTCATCAACTTCAAAGTTTTTTCTGATTTGTACTGGGTGCCAACAGCAGAAACCAGTTCGGTGACAACAATACTTGCATCCAGACGCTTCATAAATGTTCGAAATGCGTGATCCGTAATCCCTGCCATCGGAGCAAGAACAAAGGGATTTTTTTTAAGTTGGTTAAGGAGAAATTCTTTTGTCATTTTCGATTGTTACGCCTGAAATAAGTAACAAGGTTTAAATTTTACCCCCCTCTTTGTCAATGATAAGTTGGGTGTCGTAAGGGGGTCTTTGAAAGACCTACACAATGTAGGTCCGCTATTTGGACATTGCTTGGCTCAAATCGAGAAAATCGCTGCTAAAATCCTAGAACTGGACAGATTTTTAATTTAAGACGGCGTTCAGAATTACTGATAAATGTAGAATGGCAAAGCAAAGTAAAATCACACGTTTATTGCAATTAATTTTAGTAATTTTGTTCTCCATTTTCTGCGCAGTCCAAGCCTTTGCGGGACCCAGTAATTTCACCTACGAAGGACTTCAGTACTTATAACTATTAAAACTTAATGCGTTTCAAGATGAATCAAAAGTTTGAATCAAAAATTCAATTTCTTAAAATAAGACATAAATAGATTCAAGACTGACTAGTTCTTTTCCGATAAACACTTATATGAAATCATTATATTTTTTCATCTTATCGTTTCTAACATCGACCTTAATATCAGTTAACGCCGTTGCCGGACCCAGTAACTTCACATATGAAGGCGTCTTGGCGTATAACAACGATGACCCCATTGCAAATCAAAATGCAACGGTGGAAGTTTCGATTGTTGATAACAACGGCTCGCCCTGTGTGTTGTATCGGGAAACTCATTCAGTCACAACGGACAGTGTAGGTAAGTTCATCGTTAGCGTTGGCAGTTATTTCGCGAACGCCAATGACTCCTTGAAATTTTCAGATGCGACATTCACTGAAATTTTTGCCGGTGGTTCTGGATTAACGGGCGAAAGCAGCTGTACTTCGAATTCAGGAGACCGAAAATTAAAAATTTCCATCAACGGAGTTGCTTTATCTCCGGACTTAGCAATGACCAGCACTCCTTATTCTTTACATGCTAACGATTCAGATTCTTTATCTGGAATCAACGGAAGCAATTTTTTAAAAACGACAGCTACTTCATTCAGCACCCCCTTGACGCAACCTCAAGCTGATGCGTTGATTGCTGTGGCGAATGGAAATTCGCCATCATTAGCAACTGCGGGAACTGTGAATTTCTCTCCTTTGGCCGTTGATCCAAGTGCTGCATATACGGCTACAGATAAAGGTAAAATTTGGTTTGATAATACTACTTCTGTATTTAAATTTTGGAATGGTTCTGCTGCGGTAGCCATTGCACCCGGAGGAACCGGCGATATCAACAACAGCGGTAATAGTGGTGCAATTGTTATTGGTTCGAATGACAGCACTACTGATCTTAAAGCCAATTCACAACTAAACTTCAAAGTCGCCGGCGCACAAAAAATGGTTATTAAATCTTCAGGAAAAGTGGGCATAGGAACGACAACCCCAGCCACGCTACTAGAAGTTGCGGGAACTTTAAAAGTTGCAGACGGTGCCGAGACTTGTTCCGTAACAGTTGATGGCGGAATGGTCAGATACAATTCTGCTGCTAAAGTCATTGAATTTTGTAATGAAACGAACTGGAAGGCTGTGGGTATTGCTGGTGCACCCGTTTTAGGCTCTAGCATTTCGGGAACGATCGGTGGCGCAACTATCATCTCCACAACCGGAAATATTTCAACAACAGGAACTTTATCCGCGTCCGGCGCATTATCTGCGGGCTCATTAACCGTTTCTGGATTAACTGATTTATCGGGTGGTTTGAAATCTACTGATTTGAAATTAAAAAATGGTGCTCTTAGTATCCAGTTGCTTGCACCTACATTAGGCGCCAATGTGGTTTTAACGATGCCTGTTGATGATGGAACTGGTGGCCAGGTATTAACCACTGATGGTGCCGGAATATTGTCTTGGACTACTCCCAGTGCAGGCGGATTGCCTTTAGCCGGAGGTACCATGACCGGGGCGATCAATATGGGTGGCAATGACATTACGTCTGCTGGAAATATTAATTTAGCTGCTAGCAAATACTTTGGCATGGGCCAATACGCGGCAGATCCTTCGACCGCTGGTTGGACCGCAGCTGAAAAAGGTAGATCTTGGTTCAACACCACTTCAAATCAAGTTAAATATTGGGATGGATCATCGATTCAAGCGCTTGGTGTTAGCGGAGCCGGCCTTACTTCCTTGGGCGGACAATCCGCAAGTACGCAGACTTATGCATCTGGAT
>JAYVAZ010000188.1:0-12838 GCA_043750675.1 Pseudobdellovibrionaceae bacterium
TGGTAATTCACGTTCGATCTTCCGAGCGATATCGCGGCCTAACATTGTGGTTTGGTCATCAGTCACTTTGCTGGCTTCGACGATCACGCGGACTTCGCGTCCCGCCTGAACCGCGTAAGATTTTAGAACGCCATCGAAACTGTTGCCGATACTTTCCAACTCTTGCAGACGATTGATGAAATTATCCATACCCTGGCGACGAGCACCGGGTCTTGATTGAGAAATCAAATTGGCGGCTTGAACTAAATGGGCAACGATTGAATGCGGCTTCTCATCATCGTGATGCGCACGAATAGCATGGCAGACCGCTTCGGATTCGCCAAATTTTTTCGCAAACTCGGCACCCACGATGGAATGATTTCCATCAACCGTATGATCAACGGCTAAACCAATATCATGTAAAAGACCAGCCCTACGGGCCAATTTTACGTTGGCACCCATTTCGGCAGCCATGTTACCGGCGATGTAGGCCACTTCCATAGAATGGTTCAACGCATTTTGCGTGTTATTATGACGATACTTTAAACTTCCAATTGCTTTGGAAATTTCGGCATGAACATTAGAAAGACCCAGTTCAATACAAACTTTTTCGCCTTCTTCCTTCATACTTTTGAATAATTCACTGCGAATTTTTTCAACTACTTCTTCAATTCTGGCAGGATGAACGCGGCCATCTTCCATTAACTTTTCAATGGTACGTTTTGCCAATTCCCGACGAACCGGATCGAAACCCGAAATGACAACGGCTTCAGGGGTATCGTCAACGATCAAGTCAACTCCACACATCGCCTCTAAAGTTCGAATATTACGACCTTCACGACCGATGATTTTTCCCTTCATTTCGTCACTTGGTAAAGTCAATACACTGACTGTTCTTTCCGAAGTGTATTCAGAAGCGAAACGGGTGAGTGCAATACTTAAAATTCTTTTGGCACGTTTGTCGGCTTCTTGTTCGGCTTCTTTTTCAATCTGATTAATTTTTTGAACCGACGCTGCTTTGACATCTTCTTCGATAGCCGCAAATAATTCACGACGAGCTTCGTCTTTGGTCATCGACGCCACATTTTCTAATTTTAATTTTAGTTCATTTAAAATCTGATCATTCTTCTTTTCAAGATCTTTCACGCGATCTTCAGTGATCGTGATTTTAGTTTCTTTATCTTTCAAACCAACAACAAATCGATCGTTTTCTTCCATTCGGTGTTTATGCTGATCATCGAGCTCTTTCAATTTTCGTTCTAATTGAAGTTCAGTATTTTTCAATTTACTCTTTTGTTTTTGAATTTCGGTTTCGGCGTTTTTTCGTGCCCGAGTTTCGAAATCCTTTGCTTTGGCCTTAGAATCGCGGTCAATACGAGCTGACTCTGACTTAGCGCGATTAATGATTTTTTCCGCTTCAATACGAGCTGACTTTTTTTGATTTTCGTCTTGAATTCTTTTAAAAAAGAAAACCCCAACTCCACCAAACAACAATCCTGCAAAACAGGCGATTACCAATTCCATTTTTTCTCCTCATCCTACTTTAACAACTTTTTACTGCAATTAATCACTTCATCTTCAGTGATAATATAATCCATATCTACATCGGCTTTTTCGTCCGTTGGAATATGATCAACCAACTGAAAGGAAAAACAAATACCCACTTTTTTAGTGGTAACACCTTTTAGTCCACGATCATAAAAACCTTTACCACGACCCAAACGATGCCCGGCCCGATCAAAACCTAAACCAGGCACAAAATAACAAGCAATCTGATTGCTACTGATAACTTTAGAGAAGCCAGCCTGTGGCTCCAAAATTCCAAAAAAACCTGCCGACAAATTTTGAAAACGACTTTGACACCAAAACAAATCCTGATTGACGACTTTTGGGAAAATCCAATCACTCTTAAAATCACTTTTAAGAAAGTCAGAAATATTAGCCTCATCGTGTCGATTGGCAAAAATGGTGCAGTTTTTATTCTGTAAATTATTTTCTAAAACGAAGAGCTTTAGCTGGGTGGCAATCTGTAAAGACTTTGAATCAATTTCAGATCTACGCGATTGTAGCTCGCGCAGAAGACGATCTCTTAATTTTTGCTTTTCTAAAATGATATCTACCACTTTGATCCTTAAAAATTCTAGTTATCCTTAGGTTTAACTTTTGAATTTTCAAGGTTTTGCGATAGTTTTTGTGCTTTGTCTTCTAGACGATCTAATTCTTTGATTGCTCTTTTTTTAAGTAAAATTAATTCTTCAGCAATATTTAAAGCAGCTAATATAGCAGCACTCTGGAAGGACCCACTTTTTGTAGCCTGTAAAGCCTCTTTGACTTTTTGATCAACAAATTCAACTAACTGCTGAACTGTCTGTTCGTCATGAGATGATTTTAATTTAAAGGGTAAACCAGCGATGCTCAATTCATACAGAGTTTTATTGGATTCTTTTTTTACTAAAATTTCTTTATCCAAAGCCAACCTCTGCAACAATTCACTATCAAAATGATAATGAAGTTTCATTTATAACTAATTAAAAACCTTGAAAGTTTTCAAATCTATACCATTGTAATTCAAACCGGTTTAATTTCAAGTTTTTACTCGAACTTTAGGGCGAATTACTTCATTTTTACTTTGATTTTGTATTTAGCCTGCGATTTACACGATGTGCCGGCGTGATTGTCTTCAGCAACACAAACCATCTTGCCGCAGTTAGCAAGCAAAACTTGATTGTCCTTGTTATCTTCCTTTAGTTCTTTCTTCCACTCAGCGCATTCTTTTTTCCAGTTAGCTCGAGCGCTTTTAACCAGAACATCAGGATCACCTTCGATATCAGCTTCACCATCTAAAAACTCGTAAGTTTTCTCGGGGTTAGCGGCAGTACCTAAAGCACCTTTTTTAATAGTAATCGTAGTATCTTCATTGGCGGGAAGTCCGTTTAAGGTTGTTTGGGCTTTGACCGCAAAAGCAGCACAAAAAACAAGCAAAGAAATAACTATCTTCATAACATCTCCTAAAATAATGAATCGATAAAATCTTTCGATGAGAAAGGTTTTAAGTCGTTTAGTTTTTCACCAATTCCAATTAATCTTATTGGCAATTTTAGATCATTTGCCAAACCAATAGCAACCCCACCTTTGGCCGAACCATCCATTTTTGTCAGAATCACTCCGGTCAGATTTAAGGCCAGGTTAAACTCCTTGGCTTGCTGCAAGGCGTTTTGGCCAGAGTTAGCATCCAGGACAATCAAAGTTTCATCAGGCGATCCCGGATGAGCCTTCTCCATAACCCGTTTCATTTTCTTCAGTTCTTCCATCAAATTTGTCTGGGTATGTAACCGTCCAGCCGTATCAATAATCACAATATCAAATTTTTTGTTCTTCGCGACCTGAATGGCTTCAAAAGCCACGGCCGAAGGATCTTTTACATTTTCGGGCGAAAATATTTCCACCTGGGCACGCTCGCTCCATACCCGTAGTTGCGCATCGGCTGCAGCACGGAAAGTATCCCCTGCCGCAATTAAAACTTTTTTCCCTTGGCCCGCCAGGTGCGAAGAAAGTTTTCCAATAGTAGTGGTTTTCCCAGCGCCGTTGACTCCGACAACCATCCAGACCACAGGAGCATTCGTATTTGTGGTTTTTAGGTGCCCTAAGGGATTTTTCTGATCCGGTTCTAAAAACTGAGCTTCTGAAAATATACTTTCAAACTGTTCTTTAATAACTTTTTTTAGTTTTCCCATATCCTTCATGTCAGACATCGAAAGTTTGTCTTCGATGGCAACCAACAGTTTTTGTACTGCTAAAGGACCCAAGTCGGAAGTGTAAAGGACCTCTTCGATACTTTCCAAATTATTTTTAGCCTGATCGGAAATAAACAGATTTTGCAATCGACCGAAGATATTTTTTTCAGTCAGCGCTAGGGCCTGCTTCAGAGTTTTTTCGGGCGCGGGCTGGTCAGGTTTTAATGGCGGTTTAGGGAGGACAGGAAAAGGCGATTGCGTCGCCGCCGTTTGCGTTTGCGGCGATTGCGTCGCCACGGTTTGCGTTTGCGGCGATTGCGTCGCCGACGTCGCTGCATCTGTGAGCGCTTTTTCAACGGTAGCCGGTTTCCGGTCTTCTAACTTTTGCGATTTAGATTCTTCGCGAAGTGCCTTAACCGACTTTACCGCAAAAACGCAAAAAACGGCTGTCAGCACAGCCGCTAATATAAATAAAATATAAGAATAATCCATACTAAATGTCTTGTAGGTTTACAGAAACCATTGTGGAAACACCGCGCTCCTGCATGGTGACCCCGTATAATTTTCCAGCAACTTCCATTGTATGCTTGTTATGTGTAACTACGATAATTTGTGACCGTTTCGCCATTTCGCGAACCAGATCATTAAAACGATAAACGTTAGCATCATCCAATGGCGCATCAACCTCATCCAGTAAACAATACGGAGAAGGTTTCACCAGAAAGATCGAAAACACCAGCGCCACCGCAGTCAAAGCCTTTTCACCACCCGAAAGTAAGGAAACGTTTTGCATTTTTTTGCCCGGAGGACGTGCGATAATTTCGATACCCATTTCGCCTTTTTCAACAATTTCATGAAGTTCTAGTTTGGCTTCACCACCACCGAATAAAACCGGGAACACGCGGGTAAAACGATCATTTACTAAATCGAAAGTTTCTTTGAAACGACGCGAACAAATTCGATTGATTCGATCGATTACGCGACGAAGCTGATCTTGCGCTTCGGTCAAATCGGTTTGCTGCTGCACCAAGAATTCGTAGCGTTTAGCCGTTTCATCATACTCTTCAATTGCCGATAAATTCACTTCGCCAATTTTAGACAGTTTTTCACGTAATTCTTTTAGTTCTACATCTGCCGTCGAAGGGTCGCCTTCTTTGTTTTCATATTTTTCCAAAACGGTCGCTAAATCCAATTGGTATCGCTCACGAATTTGATCTAACAAATACTGTTCTTTCATCTTCGCTTGTTCAAATTTCAATTGGGATTCGGTCATTTTATGTTGGCGTTCGTTTCGGGCTTTTTGCGCGTTTAATGACTGCACTTCAATTTCTTTTACTTGCGCCGATTTGACTTCGAACTGATTTTTCCAAATAGACAATTCAGCTTTCATTTCTTCAATAGAATGCGCTAGTTTTTCGAATTCAAGTTTACGTTCTTCTAAAACCAATTGATTTGAACTCATGCTAGTCACATTTTTTTGTGACTCTTCACTCATACGTGATAATTGGCCCGTTAAATCATTCAAAGAGTTTTCGATCATCGTTTTTTGACGAACCAAACCATTTAACTCTTGCTGTTTTGAAGCCGACTGAACATTAAGTTCATTCACGCGCGATTGCATGTCATCAAAACCTAATCTGATGTTTTGCAATTCGATCGTTAAATCTTCAACTTCAGTTTCACATTCTAGCTTTTTCTCCCGAATCTGGGTTAGATTCGTTTGCATCTCTTCGGCTTTGGTTTCCAAACCTTGAATTTGTTCGGTTAACTTCAACATTTCCCGTTGCTGCCGTTCACAGGCATAACCCGCATTTATTAATTCGGTTTCAGCCCGTTCTAAATCTTTACGAAGACCCGCAACTTTGATTTCTTGTTCGACTTTGCGTTTTTGCGCACCTTCGAAGTCTGTAATCACAGTTTCTAATTGTTGTTCTATTTTTTTCAACGACTGCTGAGCTAAAGCCAGTTTACCTGACCACTCATTTTTCTTTTCGGTTAATTCTTTGATTTCACGACGACGTTTTAATACTCCGCTATCTGCACCTTCACTAGCACCGCCGGTTAAGATACCGTCAGCCGTTAATGTGTCGCCATCCAAGGTTACAAAAGTCCAACCTTCGTGACGAGCCCTTAAATCCAAAGCACTACGAATATTATCCACTACCGCAATACCATCTAAAAGATTATGCACCGCTGGTTGGAAATGTTCCGATGTTTTTACCACATCCTTAAGTAAAGCTTTTACTTCATGGCTGGCCGGCGCCGCTGATTTTTGAACGAACGACTTAGACAATAAATCATTTGAGGCAAATGAAGACCTACCGGAATTCTGTGTTTTTAAATAATCAACCGCTTCGATAGCCTGCGTAGACCGAGAAGTTAATAACATTTGTAATCGGGAACCAAGCGCTGCTTCCATCGCGACTTCGTATTCACCCGGAACTTCTACCACTTCCGAAACCGGTTGGTAATGTACGGTTCCATCGGCCGTGATTTCGGCTGATTTGGCCTTTTGCCAAAACATGATATTTTTGACACCTTCTTCGAAACCTTCGAAATTATTCTGAAGATTTTCTAAACCGTATAAACGACTTGTAACTTCATTTAAATGATCTTTAAAAGTATCGACTTCGGTTTTTTTATTAGAAAGATTTTCTTGCAGAATTTTTTTGTTTGCTTCAAAACTATCAACGTCACTGGAAAGATCCATCTGCATTTGACGTTCTTTTTCCAATTCGGCGTTTACTTTATTTCTTCTACTTTCAAATTCTTTTTGTTTTTCTAGTAATTCTTGGTGAGTGGCTAACTCCGTCGCTTCACGTTCTTGCATCTGTTCGATTTGGGAAGTTAACGATTGAAACTTAGCATCTACTGAAGACTCCGATTGACCCAAGGCAAATAATTCACGTCTTTGTGTTGTTAAACTTTCGTCAACGACACCGACGCGCTCTTGTGACTCGGAAAAAGTCGAATGTTTTATTTCAAATTCAGCTTTTAGGCTTTCGGCTAAAATACGAACTTCAGTTTCTTGAGTCGAAATTTGGTCGAAGTCTCTTTGTAATAACTCACGACGAGCCTGTTGTTCTTGTAACAGAGAACCGGTCATTTGTTCATTACGACGGGCTTGTTCGATTTCAAATTTCAATTCTTGAATTTCTAATTCATGCTTTTGAACTAATGATTGGGCTTCGAACTGTGCCGATTGTTTTGTATCAATGACTTTTTCTTCTTCTAACAATTGAAGTTTTAAGGATTCCAAATCGGCCTGTAATCCGGCCAATACACTTTCGCCTTCGACTTCAATATTTTGCGCCTCTTGAAAATAGGTTTGCGCTTCGGTTGCTGAATGATTCAACTGTTTATATTGCAACGAAGAGACCCATAGATCCAGCTCTTCAATTTGGTTTTTAATATTACGATATCTTTCGGCCCGCTGAGCCTGTCTTTGTAAAGAATCAATCTGGCGTTTTAATTCGCCAATGATATCTTGCAAACGAATTAAGTTTTGCTCGGTGGCTTGTAATTTTCTTTGAGACTCTTTTTTACGTGCCTTGAATTTAGTAATTCCAGCCGCTTCTTCGATCAAATGTTTACGATCCTCAGGTTTGGAAGTAATGATTTTTCCAATCATACCCTGCTGAATGATCGAAAATCCTTTAGCTCCCGCGCCCGTATCCATAAAAATTTCTTGGACGTCTTTTAATCGGGCCGCTTCTTTATTAACAAAGTATTCAGAGTCACCGGATCGATGCAAACGACGAGTAACCATAATTTCAGAAAATTTTAAATATTTAGCCGGGAAGGGGCCGCCGTCATTTTCTAAAGTAAGTGAAACTTCAGCCATCCCCATCGGAGCATAACCCTCGGCACCAGCAAAAATGACATCAGTCATCGTGCTACCGCGAAGATCTTTTGCCGACATTTCGCCCATAACCCAAACTAGAGCATCGACGATGTTCGATTTTCCGCAGCCATTAGGTCCAACGATACCGGTAATCCCGGCATCGAATTGAATAACTGTTCTATCTTTAAATGACTTAAAACCAATGAGTTCAATTTTTTTAATTCTCAAAGTTAACTTCCTCCGTAAATGCCTATGCTATGTCTAACTTAGCCGGCCGCGCGGCTTCGCGCTTTTCCACACAGCGGTCAGTGTTGCGTCTTATGTTGCTTCAGTGCAGCTCTTGCTGCAGCCAAGCGCGCAATAGGAACCCGAAATGGTGAACAACTGACATAATCAAGTCCCACTTGATGGAAAAACTCAATGCTGTCGGGATCGCCACCGTGCTCTCCGCATACCCCTGTTTTTAAATCTGGCTTGCTTCTGCGCCCTAAGTCAACACCGGATTTTACCAGCAAACCGACTCCGTTTTGGTCAATGCTAACAAATGGGTCTTTTGCAAAGATACCACTTGAGACGTAACTGCCCAAAAATCGGCCAGAATCATCGCGCGAAAGACCTAATGTGGTTTGCGTCAAATCATTGGTTCCAAAACTAAAAAAGTCAGCATGATCTGCGATCAAATCCGCTGTTAATGCGGCTCGTGGTAGTTCGATCATTGTGCCAACTAAATAATCAAATTTAATCGATTGTTCGCGCTGAACTTTTTCGACTTCGTTTACCGTTAATGTTCGTAAAATTTCCAATTCTCTATCAGTCGCGATTAATGGAATCATAATTTCGGGAGATAAAGAAATTCCCGATTTAACCACGATACTTGCCGCTTCAGCAATCGCGCGAACTTGCATCTGATAAATCTCGGGAAAAGTGATAGCCAGCCGACAACCACGATGACCTAACATCGGATTGAATTCATGCAGACTTTTGATTTTCGCTTTAACCCTGTCGTAATCTTGACGAATTCGCGTCGAAAACTCTTTGATCTCTTCATCCGAGTGCGGAACGAACTCGTGTAATGGCGGATCCAGAAGCCTAATCGTCACCGGATAGCCCTGCATAATTTTAAATAACTCGGCAAAATCATTTCTCTGCATCGGTAATAACTTTTGCAATGCCATTTCTCTATCTGAACGATTATCTGCAATAATCATTTCACGAACAGCATCAATACGATCAGGACCAAAAAACATATGTTCCGTTCGACAAAGGCCAATTCCTTCGGCTCCGAAATCACGCGCGGTTTGCGCATCTTTTGGAGTATCGGCATTGGTGCGAACCTTTAATTTTTTATATTTGTCGGCAATTTTCATGATGCGGCCGAAGTATTCATCTAACTTTGGTTCGATCGTTTTGACTTCTCCCAAAAAGACTTCACCACTGCTGCCATCCAAAGTCAGGATGTCGCCTTTTTTTAAGACGTAGCCTTTTACTTTCATGGTTTCGTTACGTTCATCAATTTCAATTTCACCACAACCAGCTACACAACATTTACCCATTCCCCGCGCAACAACAGCTGCGTGCGAAGTCATCCCCCCACGAGTCGTCAATATACCTTGGGAGGCAATCATTCCACCGATATCTTCGGGTGAAGTTTCAACGCGAACCAAGATAACTTTTTTACCTTTTTCTTTCCATTCAGCAGCTTCTTCGCTGTTAAAAACAATTTGCCCACAAACGCCGCCAGGGCTGGCCGGAAGACCTTTTGCTAGCTGCGTACGTTTGGCTTTCGGATCTAAGGTAGGATGTAAAAGCTGATCTAAAGTATGCGGTTCTAATCGAATCAATGCTTCTTCTTCGCTGATTAATTTTTCATCCATCATATCACAAGCAATTTTCAGTGCGGCTTGTGCTGTTCTTTTCCCGTTACGCGTTTGCAACATCCACAATTTGCCTTTTTCGATGGTGAATTCGATATCCTGCATATCATGATAATGTTTTTCCAAACGCATGTAAGTGTCACACAACTGTTTGTATGCCGTCGGCATCAGTTCTTCCAAAGATTTATGGCCTGTGCCTTCTGCTGATTTTTTAGTAATGGGTTGCGGAGTACGAATTCCGGCAACTACGTCTTCACCCTGGGCATTGATTAAAAATTCGCCGTAGAAACTTTTATCTCCGGTCGAAGGGTCGCGAGTGAAGGCAACACCCGTTGCGGAGTCGTCACCCATATTTCCAAACACCATCGCCTGAACGTTTACTGCCGTTCCCCAACTGTAAGGGATACTTTGCAATTCACGATAAGTATTCGCCCTTGGGGTATTCCAACTTTTAAAAACAGCAGCGATGGCGCCCCAAAGCTGCTCCATAGGATCCGACGGAAAACTTTGTCCCGTCGTTGATTTAATCATATCTTTAAATTTTTTAACTAAGGCTTTTAAATCATCGACTTTCATTTCGGTATCTAGGTGGTAACCTTTTTCTTCTTTCATATCTTCCAAGATAACTTCTAATAAAGAAGAGTTCATTCCCATCACTACATCCGAATACATCTGTAAAAAGCGACGGTAAGAATCCCAAGCAAAGCGCGGATTTTGTGAAGAAGTCGATAAACCTTCCACACTTTGATCGTTCAGACCTAAATTCAAAATTGTATCCATCATTCCTGGCATTGAGGCTCGGGCACCCGAACGCACCGAAACTAAAAGAGGATTCTTTAAATCACCAAATTTTTTGCCAATCTTTGATTCCATTAAATTCAAAGATTTTTGTACAGCGGGTTTTACCCATTCAGGCAATTGACCACCGCATTCATAATAATGCGCACACACTTCCGTAGAAATCGTAAATCCCGGAGGCACTTCGATTCCTAAAGAGGTCATCTCCGCCAGATTCGCGCCTTTGCCGCCCAGAATGTTTTTCATTCCCGCACTGCCTTCACTTTCACCCGCAGAAAAAAAGTAAACAAACTTTTCAGGCACAGTCGTTTTGGTGGCCGTTTTCGTTTGTACGTTGATATTTTGCATTTTTGCTCCTTATAGCACTTAATTCTTGCGGGAAGTTTTCGCCCCGCAAGTTTTTAGATCACTTCAATTCTAATTCAGTTCTGTCTAGCCGGGGCGTCTAGCCAGCGTCCGGCTCTGCCGACCGCTAGGCTTTTCGCCTGCGGCCTAAAAATTCTTTAGCTTACCGGCGATGTAGCCATTTATTTGTGCCATCGGTACACGTTCTTGTTTCATCGTGTCGCGATGACGTACTGTAACCGCTTGGTCGTTGATTGTTTCGAAATCGACCGTTAAACAAAACGGAGTTCCGATTTCATCTTGACGACGGTAACGTTTTCCAATGGAAGCACTTTCGTCGTAAGTAATATCAAAGTCTTCTGCTAACTGATCGTAAAGCTTATCCGCAATGGATTGTAATTCAGGCTTCTTAGACAAAGGCAAAATCGCAGCCTTTAACGGCGCAATTTCCGGATGCAAGCCTAAAACAACGCGAACGTCGTCCTTGCCGGTTTCTTCATCTTTCGTAATTTCTTCACGATAGGCATCACATAAAAATGCCAAAAACAAACGATCACAACCAACCGCTGTTTCGATAACGTAAGGAATAAATTTCTCTTTGCTGACTTCGTCAAAATATTCCAAACTTTTTCCGGAAAACTTCGTGTGTTGAGTTAAATCAAAGTCACCTCGATTATGAATACCTTCCAGTTCGCTCCAACCAATGGGAAACTGATACTCCACATCGAATGCGGCCTTTGCATAATGAGCCAACTCACCAGGGCCATGCGGTTTAAAACGCAAATTGTCTTTGCGGATTCCATATTTTGCATAAAAAGCCAATCGAGTCGCTTTCCACTCTTCAAAATATTTTTCGTCCGTTCCGGGCTTAACAAAATATTGCATTTCCATTTGTTCAAATTCGCGAGTACGGAAAATAAAATTTCCCGGAGTGATTTCATTACGAAAAGACTTACCAATAGCCGCAATACCAAAGGGAATTTTATAACGAGTCGTAGTTTGGCAATTGAGAAAATTAACAAAGTGGCCTTGGGCCGTTTCTGGGCGTAAATAAACCACATTACCAGAATCTTCTACCGGACCCATATGAGTCTTAAACATCAAATTAAACTGACGTGGTTCACTTAAGTTTTTTGAACCGCAATTGGGACATTTTTTTTCTTTTAAATAAGTTTCGGTATTGTCCGAACGAAAACGTGTTTTACAATCTTTGCAATCAACTAAAGGATCCGAAAACCCGTCAACGTGACCAGAAGCTTTCCAAACCATAGGATGCATGAGAATAGAAGCATCAATACCACACATATCTGCTCTGCGGGTCATGGCATTCCACCAGGCTTTCTTCACATTCAATTTCATTAGCGAACCTAAAGGTCCGTAATCCCAACAAGAGCCCAAACCTCCGTAAATTTCGCTACTTTGAAACACAAATCCTCTTCGTTTGCTTAAAGAAACAATCGTAGTTAGGTCTTTTAGTTTGGTATTATTTTCAGCCACGGGAACCCTCACTCAGGTAAAAACATTGAATAACATTTTCATTAAAATCGCCCTATTAAAACAGCTTGCACGCTTTATGTAAAGCTCGCTAAACTATTTTGATAGGAGTTCTTTATGCTTAAATTTTGGCTAAAAAATCGTTTTAATTTTTTACTCCTTAGTTTGCTGTTATCTTCAGCGCAGCTATCGGCACAGAGCGCAAAGTCGGTCAAAAATAAGGAAGGTGATATTCGCGAAGAAATGATTAAAATTTCTCGCCAGCTGGGAGTCACTTGCACCGCCTGCCACAAAACCGATAATTTTAAGTCTGGCGAGATGCCTACTTTTAAAATAGCTAAAGAACATATGAAACTGACACAAATTTTGATAGATAAAGGCATGGATGGTCAGTTAAAAGACGGCAAAAATGCCACCATGGCGGATTGCTACCTGTGTCACAGAGGTAAATTGCATCCCGATTACAAAGAACCGGTTCATCCGATGACCAATCCCGAGGAATAGGATCAAAGTTTTTACAGAGTATTTGCTCGGGAATTATTGAATTTATTTTTTATTCTTAATCGCTTGTAGAGCGGTTTCTAGAAATTCTCTGGTTTCCGCATTGGACTTTGCAGCTTCCCTTACAAAAGCTTGCTCTGCCGATTCAGCCGAGCTGCCGGCAGGAATTCCCAAAACCTGAAAAGCATCCCAATCATGTCCGTTATACATAAATACGACGTTCAGTTCGCGCACGTTAATAGGATCCACAGTCGATTTAGATTTGGGGT
>JAYVAZ010000189.1:0-4160 GCA_043750675.1 Pseudobdellovibrionaceae bacterium
TGCAGGCCTTTTGTATCCCAGTTGATTCCTGAAAACGATCCTTTTACGGCCTTATTTTTACCGTCTTCATTTACGGCATAGATAGAATAATCCAAGAAGTAAGATTCGGTGGAAAACCAATGTCTAAGTTTTTTAGAGTTAATATAGGCTTTAATGTGCGGACCCATGGCAAACAGCCCAGCAAAGTCTTCCTTCCCAACCATTTCGGTAATCATCGATAAAACCTGAGAAACCTCGGGCATTAGGCCGTAGGTTTTTTGATCGCTGTTTTTTCCTGACGGAACCGGTGTGACCAAAGGATCTTCAGGCAAAGACACACACTCATCACGCAAACGAATCAAATGCTGTTTACCAAATTCTAAGTCGTGAGAAATATTTCCAGTAAATACTATGCTGGCTTGTGATTTCTTTTTATTTTGAGTTAACGAATAATCCACGACGATATTGGTGATCATGGTGTTCTGGCGCAACTTGGCCTGATTGAATCGCAGGTAGGTTGGTTGTTCGGCGTTTAAAGACAACGCCAACTCTTCGTCGTTATTTAATTGCGAAAGTAATGAGGTGCTTAATTGATCAAACCATTTTTCGGTATCTAAAATAAATTTTTTAGTGGGGCTTTCATTTGATGGCATTATTTTCCTCCGAAAACTTCAATATTTTTAAACAAACAGGGTGGTGCCGAATGTCCGACCCGAATAATTTGGCTGGGTTCACCTTTTCCGCAGAAAGGGTGGCCATAGACTTCTACTTCCGGTGCGGTTCCTACCAACGAAAGATTATTCCAGAATCCAACCGTACGGCCCCGGTAATTCGAACGTTTCACAGTTCTAGTTATTTTTCCATTTTCAATTAGGCGGCCGTATTCGGCACCAAATTGAAATTTGTCACGGTAGTCATCAATAGACCAAGAATTATGCGAATTCAGTATCAGGCCCTTTTCTGTTTTTGCTATCATCTCACTTAAAGGGGTGTTGCCTGGTTCGATATTAATATTGGCCATACGATCTATGGGTGCACGATTCCAACTGGCCGCTCGGAAATTAGCAACACCAGGTTTTTGCATTCGTGTCTGGCTTTCTAAACTACCTAAACCGCGTTGAAGTACTCCATCTTGAATCAAATATTCTTTCCGACTGGGATTTCCGCAATCGTCAAAAGCATAAGAAGCAAACTGTGTTTTTAAAGTCGGATTAAAAGTCGCATTCATCAATTTTGAGCCGTATTGAAGTTTTCCAAAGTCAGAAGGCTTAACAAAACTCCAGCCGGCGAAGTTTCTTTCATCACCTAAAATACGATCCAATTCCAGTGGATGTCCGATGGATTCGTGAATCTGAATCATCATCATATCGGGTTCTAAAATTAAATCTCGGGTATCAGTCGGGCAAACATCGGCTTCGGATAATTCAACGGCTTGTTCCCCAGCGAGAATAGAAATTTTTTCCATAAAATCAGCATTAAAATATTCTAAACCCATCTGGCTGCAACGACATAATGACCCATGATCTGTGCGGGTGATGCTTTCTCCATTTTTTTCGGCCGTAACTGCCAGTGTGCTACTAATTAATAAAAAGTCTTGGATGGTCTCTAGTCCCGAGGTGCTATAATGTTCAAAATGGCACTCAACGATTCGTGCGTCGATCGACCGATTGATGATGGTATCGGAAACCTTCATTTTTTTTGTTGAGTGAACCAATAAATCAGAAAATTCTTTCAATGATACCTGATCTAAACGCTTCTGAATTTCCGAATGATGTTTACCTTTGCTGTTTGGTTGAACTGATAAATCGAAATTAAACAGTTTTGCGGCTTCACTTTGCTGGGCCAATTTTTTAGCTTTGCCTAAGGCTGTTAAAATGCCGGCTTCTGAATCATCACTGGTCGCTGCGTAGGCAAAAAGACCATGGTGAAAAACTTCAACCATAACACCCTGATCATGAAAGTACGTGTTTTGATCTGGTTTCTCATTGCGAGCCGAACGATTGTGTGTGATTTCTTGAACAAAACGAAATGAAGCCCACTCCACCTCTTGTTTAGCAAAGCTTAGGATTTTAGCCATGTCGCGGATTTGAGTTGATTTGGGTGTTTGCAGGCTGATCATCATAAATGTTCCTTCGTAAACAGAGATCATAGAAGGATTTCGGTCGAAGCGATAACCTCCGCCCTTAGCGTTAAGTCATTCTTTACAAATAGCAGAAATTAAGGCAGATCTATAACTGATGAATTCTTCTCATATTAAAGTGGATAATCCTGATTTAGATTTGTTGGCGCGCAAGAAATTTCTGACCGAAAGTTGGAAATCTTATCCTAATTACGTCAAAACGAATAATTCCGTGGTGGGTCGAATTACTGCCTTCACCAAAGGCGGATTTTATATCTACGGGGAATCACATTTGTTTCCCTTATTTGGAAAAGAACTTAGTCCGTGGGCCAAGATTTTAACGTTAGGTGATATTGTCGCGTTTGAAAAAACCGAACAGTATTTTAAAAACTTTACGCTTTTGACTCCTCAAGTTTCCGAAGATATTAATGCGGCACTATATTTTCAAGAACTGACCAAAAAAAGAAAACAGCATTTAAAGTGGACTCAGTTTCTTAATGATGTGCAGAATTTTTTTTTGCTGAAAGATTTTATTCAGGCTCAAACCCCCAGTCTAGTTGACTGTCCGGGTACGGAACCTAGTTTAGACCCATTTTTTACTGATTTTAATTTGGGTTCTAAAAAATTATCTAAAACCTTGCCTACTAGCCCGGAACTGCATTTGAAGAAGTTATTAGCGGCAGGATATGAGAATATTTTTGAATTGAAAAATTGTTTCAGAAATAACGAGATCACCGATCTTCATCAGCCGGAATTTATGATGTTAGAATGGTATCGAAGTTACGCATCTTTAGGGGATATTGAAGTCGATGCGGTCGAATTGATCACTAGAATGGACACCCAGAAAAAATTTACTGCACCGGAACGTTTCAGCGTCAGGCAGTTGTTCGAAAAGTATGCCAAATTTAAATTACGACCCGATACTGACTTTGAAGACCTTAGATTAATTTGTCAGCGCGATGGAATTTCGGTTTCTGCTGATGACTCCTGGAGCGATCTATTTCACCGCATTTGGGTCCAAAGGGTAGATCCAAACCTAAAAAATCACCCCTTTTTGATTGTTAATCAGTACCCACCTACGCAGGCGGCTTTAGCCAAAATAAATGTTTATGGTTGGGCTGATAGGTTCGAAATTTATTTAAATGGAGTTGAAGTCGCAAATGCATTTCTAGAGTTAAATGATCCGGTTATTCAGCGAGAAAGATTTGAAAAAGATTTGGCAGAGAAATCCCGGTTAGGTAAAAAACCGATTTCGTTGGATGCACAGTTTATGAAAGCTTTGGAATATGGAATGCCGCCCTCAGCGGGAATAGCATTGGGCCTAGATCGGTTATTTATGGTAATCAACGGGTATAAATCGATTACGGATTTTAGGTTGTTTTATATCAAGGTCCTGTAAGTGCGATTTTCCATTTAAGTTTTAAAATGGCATATCATACTGCGAATGCAAATTGCTGCAAAATTACAAATGCCCGTAAGAGTCCCGATTCCTTCATAAAATCAGCATATTTATGCAAGCCCCTTCATCAATTCCACAAAATATGCCATTCTCCAGAAGAAATGCCGCGCAATCGTTCCTTTTTATAATTAATAACTCCTCTCGCTTCTTGTTCATTAAGTTGAATATAGTTTCTTAGGGTCTTTAGACCTAACCAAGATTTTACTACCCTTGTAAACGGCCTGTATTTCCATAGTTTTGTTCCCTTTGCTTTGCTTCTTATTTCTTTGGAGTCATGATTACTAAGGGTATCGGTCACACTTCTTCTTTCGTCCGCGCCAGTGGTTCTATCTGCTGTGTTTTCGGAAACAACTTTGATTGAGTGATTTAACAAGCCCTTCATTCTAAAAACCTGTGCGATTTGTCCTGAAAGAACTCGAAAGAAACTTTGATAATGCGAGCGGCGGAAAATTTCAGGATAGTTGTCGTGTTTGATCAACACGCTTGTTGAAGTTTTATATTCGTACTTTGGTTTTGTTTTTCTTTCAAGACAAATCGCACAGGTTTTTAGAATGAAGGGCTTGTTAAATCACTCAATCAAAGTTGTTTCCGAAAACACAGCAG
>JAYVAZ010000190.1:0-7279 GCA_043750675.1 Pseudobdellovibrionaceae bacterium
AATGAAATGTTGCAAGCTACCGATAATCTAAAAAAGGCAGGATAAATGAACAAAAAGAAGAAATCCTTTAGTAACATTTATTTACCGGTAAGCACGAAACCGCCTCAACTTAAGACGGGGCAATAATCTCGACTCAAAATAATACTTCGAAATGCCGAATTAAACTTAACTGCAGCAAGTATGCGGCACTTAAAAGTTATTGAGGTCAGGATGCAAAAATCAATCTGGTTAGGTTACGACATAGAAGTTCAATCAAATCTTGTGCTACAACCGACAAAAATTTCGTTTTGGCATGAAGACCAATTCAAATTTCAGCCTCCGGAAGAACCTTTTCATTTTATGTCAGACGCATTGATCGGATTGTCATTTCTGCAGATGAATCCAACTTGGAAAAAACAATTTCTAAAGAAGGAAGACCAAATTCATTTCAGTGAACAGGCGTGGCATGCCCTTGAACCGCATCATGAACTTTATTTACGCTCGCAAGAACGTGTTAATTCACTACGTCGCCATTTAAAAAATCAAGTCACACCAATCGTGGCAAAATTTGAAAATATTTTTACCGACGTGCTTGATCAAGCCATGGAAAAAAATACTTTTGACATAGCCCAAGCCCTATCCTTAATTGAAGCCATTGATTTTTTAGAAAATCAATTACAGCAGCCTTTGCTGTACAATTTTGCTTTAAAATTCAGTCCAAAAATTAGTGAAAAAATGAACTATCTGCACTCAATGTTATTTAATTTAAGAAGCCTTATAGCCCTTGATCACAATGCCTACATCCAAGATCCTACTTTCCAAGCCTTAAAAGTAGATTCTATAACCGATTACCTGGCCAAAGCCGAATACATCGCGAACGATGCTATGCTTTATTACAACTTTAAAAAAATCAGCCCACAAGTTAAGGCAAATCCTTATCAGCAAATGCTGGAGCATTTTAAAAATTACCTTCATAACGGATTTTGTTTGATCGAAAACTTGCCAAAAAGTTTTGTGAACTCTTTAAATAAAACCGAACTTGAAGAGACACTTTATTTGGTGCAGATGGATTGGTTATTGGGTACGGATTCAGGATTGCTATTTAAAATCCGCGAAGAACTTTATGGTCTATCCGAAGGTTACCAAAGTATTTTCTGGCCCGAGGCAATGCCCAGTCAAAAACGGACGAATCAAAAATTGAGTGTTTGTTGTCAACTGAAGGAAGATTCGGTGTTTCCGACGAGCAGCGCAGCTTAACTATTGTTTGGCCGCGCATTTCTGCTTGCATTTTGGCGTCGCAGACTTGCGACGCTGCCTGCGCATTGCAGATGACTACCCTGCCGACTTCTTTTTTAGGAAAAAGCGCGATATCACCTGCTTAAATAGCAGCACTAAACCGCCAATCAGAAGTATTGCTAAAAAAACATATTTGAATTGCTGAAGTTTAATCAAGATCGGTTCACCGTAATGGTAAACCAGTAAAATTTGGGTCGGGACACTAATACAGGCCGCAATCGAATCTACCAAAACAAATTGCCAAACCGGAAATGCCAACATCCCAAATGCGATGTGAGCGGGAAAACGAATACCCGGGGTAAATCGAAAAATAAATGCGGCAAAAATTCCGTAACGTTTTACCCATGAATTGATTTGAGCCATTACTTTTTCATTGAACACCATTTTAAATCTTGGCAGTTGTATCAGCCGTCGCCCAAAAATTCGCCCTAACATGAAAACTAAACAGTCGGTAAGTATTACTGCCAATGTTGTTATGGCCGCGGCTTCGTATCCGTTTACCACCTTCGCATTGATATCAGGTGGGGGGAAAAGTGCAGGATTGGCACCCATAAAAGCAATCACACCAACAGTGAGAATCGTCACTTCCTCTGGAAGCGGAAAACCAAATCCACTTGCTATCATCATACCTATGACAAACAGATATACTAAACCAGGTTGATAAGCATATTGGGCCATCCAGTGAAAGATGGGTTCGTTGAAAAGACTCATCGAAATACAATATCAGCTATTTTATCTATTGAAGAGACTCGGAACACCGTGCTAATCATAGATTTATGGCAATTTCTGAAGGTAGAGGATTTGAATACGGCGTTTTTCACATAAAACCGGACCATTCTGCCGCTTTAATCGACTGCGTCTGCACCGAATTAGAATTAGAAACTTCAAAGGTACAGGAACTGCTCGACTTTGGAGCAGTTTACTTAAACCAGGATCGAATCTTTAAAAATCAAGAAGTTGGCGCGAACGATTTGATTCGCGTGCATAAAACTCCGCGTCGTTTCGAAGTCGAAAGCATTGATTGGCCGGCGCGAATTGTTTCTGAAGAAACTGATTTTATAGTCATCAATAAACCCCGCGGTATCCCCTGCCATGCTAGCGTCGACAATTTTTACGAAAATGTTTTACAGCAACTCCAAAAACAAACTCGCAGCAGCCTGTTTATAACAAATCGTCTTGATGTCCCTACCGGTGGACTTTTGGTTTTGGCAAAATCAAAAACTTTTCAGTCTGAATTTAATAACTTATTGGCAGAAAAAAAAATAAAGAAATTTTATAAGGCGATCGTTCCAGGTAATTGTAATATCAGTGGCTTGCTGACACATTACATGGAACCTTCTCCTACCGCACCAAAAAAACTAAGTTTCGAACCCAAGCACGGCTTCCTAAAGTGCCAGTTGGAAATCCTCAGTTCTTATTTTGATCAGGAAAACAATCAGTCGGAATTATTTATCGATTTAATTACTGGCCGCACCCACCAGATCCGCGCTCAACTGGCAGAGATGAGTTTTCCTATCTTAGGCGACACGCAGTACGACGGTATCTTCGATGAAAAAAACAAAATCTCGCTTTGGTGTACCAAACTGCAATTCAATCAATACGAATTCGAACTGACTTAATAGGCTGAGATCTGAATTTCAAACTCTTCTTGATTAATACCTTTGACGACTCTTTTAATAAAAACTTGGTCTGCCGTTAGCTTGTGAAAGTCTTCCCTCGGGAACATGGTAGAATTCTTCCAACAGGTAATTCCGTAACCTCGGCAGAACATTGCAATACCCGCCTCGTTATTCTTTGGGTCTCGGCGATAATGTTCAAACAATTCATCAATAATATCGTCGACAAGAATTCGATACCTGCCAGCTAACGTTTTTTCGTTATTTATCTTATCATCTACTCGGGAGGACCCTTGGCGTTTGGGCATGTACCAGTCACACGCCAATTTTTTTTGGTCTGTCGAATTTTCTTTGCAAACCACGAAGGCGCAATCTCCGGTTTCGATTTTAACAGTGCAGTCTTTAATTTTCCCCGGTCCTATGGTTCGCCTTTGGCCCGCACTATCGACAATTTGGAATCGACTGACGTCATCGCTGCTTAATCGGATAGGATCGTAATATTGAACTGAAGTACAACCCGCCAAAAGTAAAATAATTAATGCGAATAAACGAAACATTAAATTCTCCAAATCAATTCGTAACGGAATGCTAACCGACTGGCTTGGAATCTGCAAAATCAATCTGTGTGTTAATTTAAAAAGATTTGAGGGATTTGTATGAAAAAACTACTCGCAATTTTGGGCCTACTGTCAATATTGTTTACAACGGCGCTAAAGCCACAACCGGCCAAAGCCGCCGATGATCAGATGCATTTGTACGGAGCCGCCTTTATGGCAATGGCCTCGGGAATAGATCCTGACTACGCTATTGCCATGGCATTGGGTAACGAAATGATTGACCGCGGAATATGGACCACTCCTATGGGATTGCCAACTCCACGCCTTTTATTCCACTTTCTAGGAACACCTGCTGATTTCAATGTTGACGAAGGAATCATCCGCAGAGGTTTAGCGATCGCGACAATTAAACATCCTTTGTTTTACAATTTACTACATAAGGGTATGCAGACAAAAAATCCAGTAGATCTTGGAAAAGCTCTCCATCTGCTAACGGATACTTTTTACCATGCAGGTTACTCGAATTTACTTGGCCACGGCGAAGGAGGACATCGTCCCGATATGCCCTATGACGAAATCTTAAAGGCGCGTCTTTGTTTCCAAGCCATCGTGGAGGTCCTTTTTATCATCCGTGACATGCAACCAGGACCAAAAGACTTCAGCGTATTAAAAAGAATCGTTGAAGATGTTAATAAGAACCCTGCTTACGAAAGTAAATTAAAAGTAATTACGGGTGCTAACACCGTAGAGGGAGTCGTAGAGGTCCTTGCTCGTCGTCCTGATTTATTTACTCAGGTGGTGCTAGACCACCCGCAAGTAAGAAATACTTTTTTTACAACAATGGAAAGAACTCCGGGCTACCGTAAATTATCGATGAAAGAAATTTTCGGGCTCCTTATTAAAAAGGGATATACAACTTTAAAACCGCAAGACTTTGCTGAACTAGCTACCCAATTTCGCGATCTATCGGCGCGAACTGATTTGATGCCAATGGATTCTACTAAAATCGTTATCTATCGCTTTTTACAGTTACAAGATCCTATGCTTAAACAGCAAGCCGCGGAAGAATTAAAAGCTATTGGTTACGATGCTGGAGAAATGCGGGCGATCTTAGATCGAGGTCACTTCGACTTTTCTCAGTTGGCTGGTTTTGAAGATATGAAAGGTCTCAATGCTGAAATCAATACGACCTATATTAAACATATCGATTCTTTAAGATTCCTTACTACCAATTTGGAAATTTTTACGAATCAAATTACTGTGATCGATGCAAATGGAAATAAATCCTTTCTTCCATCTTCTCGTTGGCCGCAAGATGTTCGTACTTTTGCCGACACTCTACTTCCTGATATGCTTGCTTGGACTCGAATTATCAATCACGGCGGTGCCATCCGATTAGAAGAGCATCGTGATATTGGAAACCTTTTTTCTACGCAAACTGATGCAGAAGGTGTTATTAGTTCAATCGATCGCGATCCAAACTACTTGGACAACACGGTTAAAATTCTTAAAGAAATCGAATCAAATCCAACGACTTTGAAAACGGCAGCACGATTAAGAGCGTTGGCAGAAATCGCCCGATCCATTTCCTATGAATTAACTAAAGATATGTTTCCTATGAAAACCTCTGCTGATCATAAAGCGAACTTTGAAAATGACAAGTTGTCGCATGCAGTATTTGCAAAAGAAAGTCGAATTTTGGCCGCCCGTAATTTGATCACGGAATTCTTTAACATTGATATTTTACGTGGACCAGATCCATTCCACGTTTTTTTAAAGCAGAAGATGCAGGCTAGCTTTAATCGAATGAAAGGTAAAGTTCCGCAAGTTGTCGCGCAAGTGGATGCTCAAATAGCCGAAATTACGGAATTAGCGCGAGAGTTTAATCACTCCATTGGATTTGGACAAAGAGGCGCTGATGGCAAATTAGTCCTTCCCATCGATCGTGCAGATGTTGTTCGCGTGGCACCTAATTTAAGTTTTTCAGGTTACCTTTCTTGGACTATGTCTACATTTCAATATGTTGGCCGAGTCATGTTAAAACGTGCCCAGGCGAAAAACGCAGCGATCATGGGATATGTTTCTAACGGTGAAAAAATGAAGTCGGAAGTTGTTCAACAAATAGAGCGCCAATATTATGCTCCGACCGAGTCACAAAAATCTAACTTATGGAACATCAAATACGGCGAAATGAATCCTGCTGAAGAGGTTCGCAAAGCAAAAGTGACAGGTCTGCCAACTTTCGACCCTAGCAAAGCAAAATTGACGGCTCTGCCAGACATCGACATGCCGACGTACAGCCATGCTCAGGTTCCTAGTTTGAGACCAAATTTAATTCCACATGTGACTGGTGCACCTGATTTACGTATGGTCATTCGTTGCGAAAACATTCACATTCGCGCCAAGTAATTTTCTCTTAAATCCAAACTTTCGAATAGCCCACAGTTTATGTGGGCCATCTATTCTGAAAGCGAGAACCTTAGGTTTGGTGAGCATTCGAACCGAAGGTTCGTCAAACTCATCAAACCTTAGGTTCGTCGAACTTTTTTACGATAGTTAAACTTCCTTTACCTTTTTACCTGTATAAATCCTAACAGTTTAGTATTCCCACATTTACTTCTATACTCCGACTTGAACTACCCCCTACCAGGAGTACTAAATGAGATCCCCTACTTCCCATAAAAGGGCCATTGCATTGGCCTTAGTCACAGCTTTGATTACGCCGATGACAACCTTACAGTTGCAAGCAGCCAGTAAAACCGGCCACAAAAAAGCTAAAAATCTTATTGAAAGACTAGTTGGTTTTGATGTTCATCTTGCGCAGTTCGGTTCAAACGTAAACCAGATGGTCGACGAAGTTCCTTTGTCAGCGGCGACCCAGTCGGGTATGGCTTCAGACAAGTTACATTTTCCCGCTGTTAAAACGCCTTCGGACTTAAAAAATGGCGATCTTCTTAATATCCAAAATAACAACGGTAAACGCACGCTAATGGGCGCAATTAAATCTTTCGTCGTAACCACTGCTGCCGTTCGCGGCGTGGGCGCCCTAGGCAACGCTGAGGGCTTTGAAATGGCTGCCCAGTCGTTGGATAAGGGTAATGCCACGGGTTTCTTTATGGGGATGCATTATGCAATGGACATGAGTGCTTTGTTCCATGATGGCTACCTGGGATCTCTGAATGCTCCCATTCCTGGTTTAAGTCGATTTTTAAAAGTCCCACTTGGCCATTTAGTCGATGGCACATCTCCCGACGAATTAACCGTGGCCAAAATTTACTTTATGTTAGAAAATTTGGGACCTTTTTTGATTGCCTTTCGTGAAGCTCAAAACGGAGTGGGTGTCGACGGTGTTTGGTTAGAACATTTAAAAGCCCAAGGGGTAAACATTATGGACGCCGGTTCCATTGCTACTTGGTTTTTTAAACAAAAAGAAATTGAACAGGTTTTACGCCAAGAGCTAAAAGGCGACCGCGTGGACCCTTATGTCGATTCTGTATTAACTGATCTTCGATTCGCAATAACTGAACTGGGCTTTATAAATGAAGACAACTACAAATACATGGATGAAAATCTTGCGTTGATCAAAACGAAAATGCAAAAGGCTCGATTAGAGATGAACGACTCGATTCACTTGATAGATTTAGTCAAAGAATTTGCAGATCAAACCTGGAAAGACGGAAAATTTAACGAACCCAATGTTATTGCGGAAACAACAACTGACTACCGCGGAAACCTTTTGCATGGACGAGCACGAGCGGCACGCCGAGCCGCTTGGCCAGCGCGGCGGCGACATTCGCGGCCTGCCGGGCGTTCCCGGAAAAGTCAGTGCCG
>JAYVAZ010000191.1:0-2574 GCA_043750675.1 Pseudobdellovibrionaceae bacterium
TTCGATTCTGATCGTTCGAAACGAACTTTTACAATCGGCTCCGTCGCCAATGCCGCCGCCGCCGGACTGGTTTTCAATGAATCGGAAACGAATTGAGAGTCATTCTGGACAAGGCCATTGCCCTTGGGGACTGCCGCCTGAGCCAAAGCACCGAAACCGAAAGCTATTAGGAAAATAAGAAATAGACTATACCAAAAAAGCGATTTTTTTTCCGACACAAAACATCCTTGTTATGTGCCTTAATATTTTCATAATTTTCGAAACAAGTTGAGGAAAAAAGCTAGTGCTTCATTTTGATCTGAATCTGTTTTAACTGTTCCCAAGTTTGTCTTTTGATCTTTTGGTCCTGACTAATATTAAAAAGCGAATCAAATTCCCACACTTGAAAATTCGTACCAAATTTTCCTTCAACGATTTTTTTGGAAAAGCCGAACAATAAAACTGGACCTTGATAGGGTCGGAAATCGGCCTGTGCTAGCAGGTCATCGCTTAAAATAGCAAATTCTGATTTTTCAATTTTTATCGAAGCCAAAATTTTTTCTAAAAATTCAAAATCAATAGATCCCGAATCTTTCGGTAGAGCCAGCAAAACCAAACCTTTTTTGTTCAGCAAATTTTGAACGGTTTCGGGACTTAATGAAGTCCGGTCCTGTGCTTCATGTGGAACGACAACTGGTGCCCCTTCGACGAAATTCTGGACACCCAACACGTTTTTTACATACGACAAATAATTTAACATAAAAAGGATTTAACCGGAATCGCCTGGACCGTCACCCAAATAATGTTAATTTTTATAGTTAGCATAATCAGGGCTAAAGATGTTCCAGAATCTTCCGAACAAGTTGCATGGAAATTTTTAAATTTAATATTTTACCTATGGACGATATCGAAAAACGACAGGCTTTTAAAGAAGCGGTTAACAACTGTCCGATTTGCAATCATCCGTTGGAGTTTAAGCACGAAATTGATTTTTTGAACAACCAAATGCAAGAAGAGTCTCATTGCCCTCAGTGTCAAATAGAAATAAGGAATGAGAGCCACTCTCTTCAGTAATCGCATTTTTCAAAACTGAATAGGATCGATTTCAGAAACCTAGACTATGGTCGTGGTGCGCTTTGTAAATTAGTAATATTAGTAAAGTTTTTTTACTTTTTAAGGGGGCTTATGGTTACACTTATTATGTCAAGAACAGGGAGGTTCATTTGAACTATATAAAAAGAAATGCAAAACAAATTATTTCCACAGTTGCTTTAGCAACTATGGCTTTTGGTTGTACATCTTATGATGTTCATCAAAGGGTTCCGGCTAGCAGCTCAGGTATGACTGATTCTGTAATTCTGCAGGCATCTACCAGTGGAGCTCTTAATGTCAAAAGCGCGCGTTTGATTATTGACAACGATGCGTCTTTTCAATCGAAGCTTGATTTAATCGCAAGCGCAAATCCAGGCGATGAAATTCGCGTGGCGTATTATATTTACTCGGATGACGAGAGTTCTTCAGTATTCACTTCGAAGTTGATTGCGGCCGCCCAGAAGGGTGTAAATATCAAATTGATGGTTGATCTTATGACCAACTACGCTTCTTTCGATTTGTTTAGATATATGGAATGGTTCACTTCAAATGCTCCGGGGCATATCAAAGTTAAATTTTACGGTCGTCCAACGGAAAACATCCTAAAAGATGCGATGTTTTTAACTCAAGCTTGTACCAAAGGCTTAGAAGCTAAAACCGACGAATGTGATCAGGAAAAATGGGCCAAAGTAAGAACTTATTTTTCTAATTCAGGTAAACCAGCAAACATGACTGCAGATTATTTCTCTAGCATGTATTTAAGTGGTTTATATGCTAAAAATTCTAACTTGATGAAGTATTCTTCGATCATTGGTCAGCAACAAGATCCCAATCAGTTGAAAATGTTAGCGACGCCAACAAGCGAAAAAGAAAAACTTAAAATGCAAGAGTTGGGTAAAACCGCCGTCAATGCAAAAGTTAATCATAGCAAATCGGCCTACTTCAAATTATCAATGGCTTTAGCAAAAGATGGCGATAAATTGAATCCGTTAATGAATGCATTAACTGGTATGCTTCCGATGGTTGGTCAAAGTGCAGAAAGCCAACCTGACTGGGATCATCTAAGTGACTTTTTACATCAAAAAGTTCTTATTGTTGGGAAACCAGGTGGCAATCGATATGGCATCCAATTGGGTGGTCGTAACATCGAAAACTCTTACCAAATGAAACCAAATCCATTTACTAAAAAGTATATCTTTATGGATACGGACATGAACGTAGAAGTCGATCAATCAGGTGCTAACGTAGCCGCTGCTTATGATAACGTTTGGAATTTTTCTCCCTTTGTCGCTACTTTGGATGAAGTCTATGAATTGATTCCAAATGACTTTTTAAAAAATCCAGAAAGATTCCAGCAGTCATTAGGCGCTTGTGTTATGCAAAGACCTAACACTAACGATTCCGAGCGTATGGCTATCGGTAACTGTATGCAAACAATGCTGGTATCTCCAGGCATGAAAGACATCAACACTCGCTTCCAAGAAGTGGGCGCAACGATGGCTA
>JAYVAZ010000192.1:0-2555 GCA_043750675.1 Pseudobdellovibrionaceae bacterium
CATGATATGGTTGCCTTAGCGGAAGCAATGGAAACCAGCAAAAAAGAAACTCGTAAGCCTACTTTTATTATAGCGCATACTTTAAAGGGCTGGGGTTTAAAATCGGCGGCTGCACCGGGAAATCATTCTTCTTTACCAGCGGAAGAAGAAGTTGAAGACCTCCGAAAAGCACAGGGAATCACCGGCAATACTTTATTTGCACGTTTTGATGAAAAATCAGAAGAAGGAAAATTTCTTAAAAAACGCGGCGAAGATTTGTATAAACAGATTAAAGAACAAGAAGAATTAAAAGAACGTAATCAAAAAATGCATTTAAAAAAATATCAAGAGTACGGCGAATTACCACCGACTTTGGATATCAACACAAAAATGACCAGCTACCCCCACACACAATGGATGTTGGGTCAGCTAACGGCGAAACTGACAAGGATTGCTAATACTTCTTTAAATGAAAAAGAATTAACCGGCACACAGAAGCCGTTAACTGCAAATGAAAAACCGTTTAAAATGGTTGGCGAAATGATGGTTTCGATGGCTCCTGATGTTGGAACCAGTACTAATTTGAATCCGGCGATGGATGGAAAAATTTTCGGCGTGGCCGTAGTTACTGACCATGAGACCGACTTAGGAGTAAAAGATACTAAACTTCCTGACTTGGTGCCGGGCGAAGAAGTTTCGGATCGTTACATCCGGTTTGAAATTGCGGAATGTAATGTAATGTCTTGTGTGGGTTCATTCGGAAAATTAAATGACTATATCGGCGTACCTATAATCCCATTGATGACCGTTTACGATTTTTTCATTAAACGTGCTTTGGATCAGTATTTTTATAATTTATATTGGAAGTCTAGTTTCATTTTGGTTGGAACACCTTCGGGTGTAACACTTTCGCCAGAAGGTGCGCAGCATGGATGGAAGTCAGATATTCAGATTCCCAATCAAATCACTTGGGAACCGTTTTTCTGCCAAGAATTGGATTGGATTTTGTGCGAATCTTTCCGTCGCCACTTTACTGGTGATAATGTGGGAAGAAATGGCGTTTTAATTCGTGGGGTCACTCGCGGGGCTGAACAAAAAGACCTTATGACCTATTTGAAAAAACAAAGTCGTTTCAAAAACAACGAATCCGGACAGTTGTTGTGCCGAAATGAATTTCCGTTAAACACGGCTGTAGACGAATCCACTTTAACACCTTTTGACGACGCAACTATTTTAAATACCGTTCGCGAAGAAGTCCTTAAAGGTGCTTATTACCTCATCGATTATCGCGGTTACGCAGGATATGAATCTGGCGACAATGTCGTTAATATTTTTGCAATGGGTTCATTAGGAACTGAAGCAATCAAAGCATCTGAAGCCTTATTAACTAAAGGAATTTACGCGAATGTGATCATGGTGACGTCATCCGATCTATTGTGCGGAATTCAAGGCCATGAAAATGATTACGACTATTTAAAAAATGGTTTAGGCATCAATGGAAATCTACATGTCCACACTAACGAACAATTAAACGGTCACGAATTTGTAACCGTATCTGGAAAACGAGTCCCTATGGTCAGCGTCCATGACGGGGAAGCTGGCCTATTAGATAATTTAGGTTCTATCATTGGTGTTAAACACGAATCATTGGCACTACGAAAGCATTCTAAATGCGGACGCCCTAAGGATATTTATGCTTACCATCACATTGATGCCGAATCCGTTATCGAAGCAGTAGGTAAAGTACTTTCTGAAACAGCATTAGAACAAGTTCAAGTCAGCCAAACCGTGTTAGGTGAAACCATGGCTTCGGCCGCGGAGCCTATCACTAAATGGAGTGACCTTTGGCTGTCGCGAGAAAGCAGACATTAATGAGTACAGACCGCGTAGAATCTTTGCACGATGAAGTCAGCGGTCTTTCTTTTAATGGAAAACGGTACCCGGCAACGACTAAAAAATATTCTGAGGTGATTGTTATTGTGCCTTTCTATGGTGCAAAACGAAACAACCTTCTTCGTCACATCAATTGGCTGAATGATATTGGTTACGATGTCGTCGCCTTTGATTTAAAGTTCAAACCACAATCCATTAAAGATTCTGTGATTACCGCTGAATTTGAATTTGGTTTTAAACATGTATGGGCCGATCAAATCGGAATCATTTTAAATGAAATCTACGGTCCTAAAATTGTATTTGCGTTTTCTAATCCCAGCTCTGCCGCTATTGAAGCTATTGCCGAAAGACACGCCACTGATATTAAGGCAATGGTTTGTGACAGCGGACCTTCTGGCGAATTATGGAAATCAATTCACAATTATTACAAACATGAAATTCCGATTCGAATTCCACTATTACGACAGTTAGCCACTACGGTCGCAACTACGGTGACAAGTTTGAACTTTTTAAAAGAAATTCATTCGGATTTAGAAAAATTTCCCAAGGGATTCGAAATTTTATCGGTACGCGGCTGGAAAGACCCTCTGATTTCTCCCAATCAAATCGACAAAATTTTTAATCATCCCCAGCATTTAAATGTGCAAAGATTAAGTCTGCCCCGTGCTAAACATCTGGATGGC
>JAYVAZ010000193.1:0-3495 GCA_043750675.1 Pseudobdellovibrionaceae bacterium
TCTTTTGCCGGTTTGTATTTCTAGCGCCATCAACTGATCAATATCCGAAGCATATAGCACCAAGGGCTTCTCGCAAATGGCGTCAGCACCCATTCTTAAAGTAAATTGCAAATGCGATAAATGCATATGGTTCGGGGAGCAAATAGAAACGAAATCAATCGAACGGCCAGATTGTTTTTCAGCTTGCAAATAACTTTCAAATCTTTCGAAATCAGTAAAAAACTGGCACTCAGGGAAGTGGCGATCCATAATTCCGACGGAATCATTCTTGTCATAGGCTGCAACTAAATTCCCACCTAAATCCTTGATTGCCTCTAAATGCCTCGGAGCGATGTATCCGCCCACGCCTATAATTGCGAAATTTTTTCCTGATGCTGGCCCTGAAGTTACCATCGAATTCCTTTCACTTTCAGCGCAACGTGATACAGCTGCGCATCCTGCCTACGTGCCTTTGCACTTCGGCTCTGTCTAGCCCGCGAGCCAACGAAGCTCAGCTTAGTCCAGCTTCGCTTCCTGCCTCGGTCCCTCGGCTAAGCCTTTACCAAATTAGCTGCGTCTTTGCGATATACACCGCGAGTATCCACGATTAGTTTCGCATTCTTCATAATCATATCGTAATCGAATTTATCGTGATCGGTAGCAACGATGACACAGTCAAAAGTTTTGATATTTTCCATTGTTGCCGGGACACTTTTCAAATCAAATTTGTGCTCGCGCATTTTAGGGAAAATGGGAACGTGCGGATCCGAGTAACTTAACACGGCTCCGTCTTCGCGCAATTTTTCCATTATTTGAACCGAAGGTGATTCGCGCATATCATCAATATTCTTTTTATAAGATATTCCTAAAACCAAAATTTTTGAGCCATTGATGGATTTTTGTCTTTCGTTTAATGCTTTTGCTAATTTTTTAATTACCCAACCTGGCATTGCGTTGTTGATCTCGCCGCAAAGTTCAATAAATTTTGTGTGCACACCGTATTCACGTGCCTTCCAAGTTAAATAGAAAGGATCGATCGGAATACAATGCCCGCCCCAACCTGGTCCCGGACGATATGGAACGAATCCAAAAGGTTTGGTAGCCGCTGCATCGATGACTTCGTGAATGTCGATATTCATTTTATCAGCAACAATTTTCATTTCATTCACTAAACCAATGTTTACAGCCCGGTGAATATTTTCTAGTAGTTTTGTCATTTCAGCCGCACGAGTCGATGTCACAGGAACCACTTTATCAATAACTGCACCGTAAAGGGCTAAACCTACCTGTAAACAAGCCGGTGTGTGACCGCCGCAAACTTTGGGAATGGTTTTTGTCGAAAAATTTAGGTTACCTGGATCTTCACGCTCGGGAGAAAATAATAAGAAGAAATCTTCTCCTACTTTTAAGCCATTTTTTTGTACTCGGGGTAATAATTCTTCTTCGGTCGTTCCTGGGTAGGTGGTGCTTTCCAATGACAGCACTTGACCCTTACGTAAATAAGGAACGCAAGCATCCGTTGTGTCTAAGACGTAACTTAAATCGGGCTCGCGATATTTATTTAACGGAGTCGGCACACACAAAATAATGCTGTCGACATTGGTGATATTTTTAAAATCATTGGTCGCCGAAAACAAACCCGATTTAACTGCCTTCGAAATCGCAGCTGAAGAAATGTGTTCAATATAACTTTGCCCGTCTTTGATTTTTGAAATCTTTTCGTTATCAATATCGAAACCTAAAACATTGTGGCCTTCTTCAGCATAACGTAAAGCCAATGGTAATCCCACATAACCAAGTCCAACGATTCCAACAGTAGATTTTTTATTTTTGATTTTACTAATTAGATCGGTTTGATACTGAGAACTCATTTTTCACCCCTAAAATTTAGACGTACTAATACGATTAAATTTTATAACTTGTTCGAGGAACTCAGGCTAGTAGCACCACGTCTAAACTAGACGCTTTATGACTTATGGAGTCAATTGCCTTTCAAGTACCAACTAAGCGCAGAATTAATAATGGTGTTTAACTGTGATTTTTCAGCCACAAATCCAAGCGAGTTTTTAATCTTCTCCGATTCTGCGACCAGTATCGACGATTCGGATTTGTTTGCGGAGACTTTTCGGAATTTCACCGTTTTACCAGTCACTTCTTCAACTGATTGAATCACTTGCAAAATGCTATGGCCGTGACCACTGCCTACATTAAAAACAGTGAAAGCCGTACTTTCCCTACGCCCCTCTTTGTCTGAATAGTCCTCTTTTAACAGATCTTCTACCGCCAGCAAATGCGCCCGACAAAGATCCTCGACGTGTATAAAATCACGAACACAAGTTCCGTCATTAGTTGGGTGGTTATCTCCAAAAATAGATAATGTATAATTGGGATCCAAGGCAGCCTTCAGAATCAGCGGAATAATTCTGGATTCAGGCTGGTGAATCGCGCCTAACTCCCCATTACTATCGGCCCCAGCCGCGTTAAAATAGCGCAGGGCTATCGCTTTGCGAACCTCACCTGCTCCCGCCGCGATAGACGACGCAGCCCCGATCAATGTTTTATTTGCTACAAATTCCCGCAATATATTTTCCCCAATTAATTTGGAATATCCATACGGGTTAATCGGACGCAGTTCTGAATCTTCTTTCAAAGGCACCGCCGAATCCCCGTAAACCGCGCATGAACTTGAAAATAGAATCCGGTCAACCCCTGCAACAGCACAAGCTTTAACCAATTGGGAGGTTCCGAAAATATTGTTACTTAAATATAAATCTGGGTTTTGAACCGATTCATTCACATAGGCATAGCCCGCAAAATGAGCAACCACGTCCGGACGCTCCCGCCGCAAAATTTCCATCAAAGAATCTAGATCCCGGACATCACAATTGTAAAATGGTCCAAACCTAACATGCTGCAAATTTCCGCGCGACAGATTGTCGACCACCACCGGCGTGAAGCCCGCTTTGGACAACAATTTGCAAAAATGACTTCCTATATAACCGGCACCACCGGTCACTAAGATTTTTTTCATTTCGCTATTAATACACAAATTATGTAGCATTCCAATTCTAATTTATTTCTTTGTCATTTCCCGGCCGATAAAATAACTTAAAACTGATTCAAATCATTCAACTATTTAGTTAGGACGTTTATGCAAAAGCCCGCTCATAACCCTGCCGTACTTTTTCAAAATAAAATCAAAATTTACTCTGACGGAGCCGACAAAGCCTCGATGTTAGAAATGATTAAAAATCCTCTCATCAGCGGAATCACAACGAATCCATCGCTGATGAAAAAGGCCGGAGTGACGGATTATAGAACTTATTGCAAAGACATTTTACAATCGATCACGACAATGCCCATTTCTTTCGAAGTTTTCAGTGACGAGTTTCCCGAAATGAAAAAACAGGCCGCCGAAATCAACAGCTGGGGAAAAAACGTTTACGTAAAAATTCCCATCTGCAATACCAAGGGCGAATCCTCGATTCCTTTAATTAAAGAGCTTTCGCACCAAGG
>JAYVAZ010000194.1:0-13671 GCA_043750675.1 Pseudobdellovibrionaceae bacterium
GCCGATGAGGTAGTCGCCGGCGGGGATCTGCACTTGTTCGAGGAGCTGGCGCTTGTTGGAGATGACGTATTTTAAAATGACAAAGGTCACCGCGACGACGAGGGCGACGAGGGTGACGATGTTTAGGATGATGGAGCGTTTCTGCGCTTTGCGGGCGGCGTTCACGTAAATTTGATTTCGGGAGTTTTTTCACTTGTCGGAAATTTACCGGCATACCAAATACCAGTAGAAATAAACAGATCCACCTTAGGATCTAATTTAACTGGCTCAAGTGTTTTTCCGACTCGCTCTTGTACAGCTTGGTCAGTAGGCAAATCCTTTTCCAATGCTAACACGATATTTTCAGAAGCCTTGCCATAGAATTTGCTATCCTTAGCATTATCAACAACCCATCGGTATTCGTGACTGGCTTCATCAAACTTACTAATATCGTATAACAATTCGCCGAAGTAGAAGTGCATATCGCCAGTTGTTGCGGCCGTTGGAAATTCTGCGATGTAAATTTTGTAACCTTCATACGCCAACTGTTGTGAAAATGGCGCGCGTGAATTTTGTGCTGTTTGATGCTGTTGTAAAATATAGTTTCTTAAAGTTCCCTCACGAAGTTTGTTGGAACTCTCAATTAATTCAGCATTTTCTTTGTTGGTTTGATACCAAGCACCCGAGATTCCGTAGTTACGAACCCAAGTTAACAACTCTTCACGAAACTCTTTCGACTTTTTGGCATCCGTGTACATTTGCACGATTTGGTATTTGTAATCAAACGCCTTCGGGGCCGTAGGCGCCGTTGCAATCATATAATTAAAAATGGTTTTTGCTGCATCCTTATTACCTTTATCGCCGTAAAGGTACGCCAATTTTTCTAAATAAGACAGGTAGTCTTTAGTCGCCAAAGCTTTAAAATAATTAGGAGCTTTTTCGGACTCGCCAACTTCGGAATAGAATACAACGATATCTCTTAAGCCTTCACTCTCAAGTCGACTTTTGTTGAAGTTCTTTTTGCCGCTTTGTGCTTCGTAATTCTCTTTTTGACCTTGGCGAACTAAAATTTCCATTGCCTTTAACGCATCTTGCGTCTGCCCTACACGAAAAAGGGTCCAAGCGTATTTATATAAAGAGAAACTATATAAGTGATGTTTTTTAATGCGAAGAACTTCCAAGTAATACTTCTTAGCTTCTTGCCATTGTTCGTTTTCAAAATGGAATTCCGCTAAAGCAAAGTTAGCTTCTATCACGTAGTAGGACTTGGGATACTCTTTTGATAAACGAGTATAATAAGTAGTACCCTTTTTTAAGTCGCCCAATTCGTAATAATTATAGCCCAAGAAATAAAGGGCCTGGTCAATTTTTTCGTCTTTCGGAAAGTCATTTACAAACCATTCATATAATTGAATAGCCTTTTTATTGTAGTCCCGAGCATCACTTAAATCCAAACGAGGTTTGATTTTGGTTTTGCCACCCTGATAATCTTTTAATTTTTGATCGTATTCATTTTGTTTGCGGTAATCAATGACGCTGGCTTTTTCTACGTATAGTTCAGCCAAACGTAACCACAATTCACCACGTTGTGGAGAATTTTTATATTTTTGTGTCAGTTTAAATAACTCACCGATTTGTTGATCGGTAATACGTTCTAACTTTTCATTATCATCCATGTTCTTTTTTAAGAAGCTAGATGTCCTTGGCGGCTTGACCTGATTTAAGTTATTTAAATTTTGATTTTTCTGAGGCGTTTCTGAACCTGGTGCTATCGGAAGCTCTAATGACTTCTTCTGCATTGTTCTTAAGCCAGCGCCACGATCCGCCTGCGATAATAAATCACCAATAGTTTTTCTTTTCGCTGCTGCTTCGGAGGTAGTTACTGTTGATTTTGAATTAGGCTTAGCCTGGACTTTTCCCTTTTGTGCTTGCGGCTCGCGATCGTCTGCTAACACCACTTGTTGTGTATTAGCATATAGCGACGCCATAAGAAATATCGCTAAAATCGACTGCAAACGATAAATTAAGGGCTTTTGATTCATTTTCTTACTCACAACTTTGTTTACCTAAATAATGATAGTTACCAATTTCATCCAACCAATATTCGCCATCAAACGGCCAGTATTCATAACCATTTTTTACGTAGAACTCGCGATCGATTTCATCATCAATTTGTTCGAAACCTTTTCCAGCGATTTTTTTCTTCAACTGCTCTTTTTGTCCATTGATCATTTCGTAGCGAATAAATCCTGCCTGTTCGTAAAGATCACGAAGCTGGTTTCTCATTTCGCCGATTTTTTCGCGTACCATGTTTCCAATATTTGTTTTTGTATTACGTGAACGATTTGCTAAAATTTTTGCGGATAAACCGTAAAGTGCGGATGATTTAATATAAGGATTCGCATCTAATTTTGCACGCTCTTCACCTAATATTTTTAAATAAGTTAAAGAACGTTTCACTTCACCATCATCCATAATGTATCTGGCCGCATTGTAAGGAATTTTTAAACCCCCAATTGGCTTCTTATCTTTTCGGATTTGAAGTGCTTTTTCCATTTCCAAGTAATATTCAATTGGATCATTATTAGCCTGAACAAATTGACCTAATTTGGTTCTTACTGGTCCGTAAATTTTTTCATAAAGACCTAAAACTTTTTCCATCTCGTCGTATTTACAAATATAAAGGTAAACTATGGATCTTAATAAAAGCGACTCTGGAATATAGAAGTCTTCATAAAATGACGAATGCAACGATTGAAAATTGGAAAGTGCCGAACGGAAACGTGCCGCTCTTAACATCGCCCAGCTAGATTCAAACAAAGAATCATGCCAGATTTCATGGTCACGTGGAACCATACGGTAAGTAGCGATGGCATCATCCCACAATTGTGCTTGGTATTGAGCTCGCGCTAATCCCATCAAAGAAGATACACGGCCTAAATCAGTTACCCGAACATTGGCGCGTCCATCCACTAGGGATTGATAAATGGCAATTGCATTTTGCGGCTCATTATTACTTAGATAAGCTAATCCACGATTAAACTTGGCTTGGAAATAATAACGACTTCCCTGCGGAACTCTAGCAAAATTTTCTGCGGCTTCTTTATACTGACCGTTTTTAAGTTTAATTTCGCCCAATCGATAATAAATGATATCTTTTTTAGAATCGGGGAAATCTTCCAATACTACTTTAGAAACGGCGTAATTTAATAAGGAATCATCACCTAATCTATCGGCAACAATGGAAAGTTTTTCAATGGATGCTTTAACGTACCTAGAAGTTCCGTTCTTAATAACGTCGACAAATTGGAAAGCCGAAATTTGATTTAAATTAAGTTCCATTAAACAGTAGCCCAAAAGATATTTGATCTCTTGCCTTTGTTCCATCATTTCGGATCTTTTAGAAAGTGCATGTAATTTACTAGCCGCTTCTGCAAATTTATTGGCTTTGATTAAATTTTTTGCGTCGTTAAACATCCGCTCAAACCTATTTACATTATTTTTAGGTGCTGCTGCTGTTCTTGGCGCCGCAACTGGACGTTTTTGAACTGTTTTTGCCGCGGGAGGTGCCGTTTGGGTTTTGCCTCTAGGAGCGGCATTTTTAGCTGCGGCCGGCGAACGATCGCCTTCTTCCGTTTTGGTTCCCGGAGCTGGAATAGAAAAAAGTGCTTCAGCTGCAAAAGCGGGCTTGGCTGAAGTTAATAAGTAAATGACTAGAAATGCTAACATTGTATTTCTCATCTGTATTTAACCTCAGGAAAGAAGAAACTGGCGCCAACAGATAGCAACAAATTATTAAAACTTTGCGGGCTAGGATTTGTATTGGTTGCATCCGCTTCAGGTTTACCAGAATAAGTATTCCAACTGACATCCCAACGTAGGCCTAATGATTTAGATAATGAAAAAATCTGCCCGGTCCCAAAATGCATAGTTCCACCAACCGTCCCACTTTCTGGGGTCGTAGAACCACCACCGAAAGCGAAATACATATCAAACGGAACAATACGTTTATTAAACAAAGACATTTTGCCGTAGATGGGAGACCACAACACGTCGGCTCCAAAATAACTTTTCGGAGTTAGAAGGGCACTGGTTTGAACACCATTGTTATCATGCAGATCTTTGATACTTTGTTTTTGCGAAGTTGAAAGCATCATTGCCGTTAACTCAACTCCCCACTGTTCGGTTAAATGGTAAGCAAATTTTCCATTAAAACCAAAACTTAAAAACCATGGATCATTCGTCATATAGGCTAATCCGCCGAATAATTGGAAACGTTGAGTTTTTGGCATGAACCTTTTTTGAATAACCGAAACTTCGCTAAATGGTTGAATCTTGCTTAACCCGGTTAAATTTTCGATCTTCTCTTCTTTTTCTTCTGGAATACTTTTATCTTCCACTTTTTTCTTCTTAAGGGCGCTTTTGTCGATCTCCGCCTCAATAAGATCCATATTTTGATTTTCCTCAGAAGTCGTCGACTCGGAAGCATTCGACAACTCGGGAAGATCGTTTGTGTCTTGTGCGAATGTCATTTTCGTAGAAAAAACAATGACAAGACTGCTTGCGAAAAGAATTAAAGATTTGTAACGAAGCGGTTTTATTAACATTCTTGCACCCATACTAGTTCTTCTAAAATATCTAATTTTTTTAATGAGTTGTAGCTGTTCAGGGTAAACTAGACTGGACTCTAGACCTTAGAAAATATTATTGTTTCAATGAGAACAGAATTTTTATTTTTCGAATCAAAAACTTGCGACTTAAGTCTTGGTTAGACTTGGAAGCTACTGTCAAATGACTTTTTTATAAGCAACTCTAATATTGAATGGAAAAAGGAAAATTAGAATAAAAAACTGAAACCAATATCAACGATTGTGCTGTAACCCCATTTATCTTCGAATTGTCCCGGGCTTAATGTCCCCGTGTAATTCGTACTTACAGACGGCGCACCGGCGGTTTTAGGATCTCCTAAGAACGGAGAAGGTGATTGTGCAAATTGAAATTTTGCATCCACACGTAAAGCTAAATTTTTTGAAAAATAAAATTTCTGACCAACACCGATATCCAAGCCAAGATAATTTTTATGTTCGAAGGCCGTCAATCCCCCCCCAAATATGGGATACAAAGAAAGATTCAAAATATTCCTTTTAGTTAAACTGATTTTACCGTAATAGGTTTTAAGTTCATAATGAACAAACAAAGAGTAATTCTTTTTAGGCGCACGGTTGAAATCCAAATTATAGGCACTTAATCCATCCGTATATTGTTTGTTTAAACCCGCCATCCATTTAGCGTAGTTCACTACGATTGCCGAGTCTTCGCTTAAATGATATCCAACATTTAAACCTAATTTGCCTTGATTATAAATGGGTTCGGTAAAATTCCAGCCGAAGTAGCCACCCAATTCAATTCTTCCTTTGGTAGCAATATTTCTATTTTTAATATTGTCGGGACGATCGAACCTGGGATAAACCGATTCTTGCGCTAACTCTTCTTCGGGGACTTCTACGACTTCAGAGGCAAAAGTTTTCTGAGCTACCAAAGTGCTCAACAACAACGCTATTAAATTTAATCCTAAAGCAAACTTCATAGAACTTCCTCTTCCCTATTTTGCATACGCCCCGTACTTGAATATCAAATTACAAATTTCGCGAACGGCCCCAAAGCCGCCCTTGTTTTCAGTTACAAAATGAACCATATCGATCACTTCTTTTTCAGCGTCGGCGACAGTCGCTGCAAATTTTACTTTTTCCAAAACTGGAATATCAAAAAAATCGTCGCCGACATAACAAATTTCGTCGTCAGTCAAACCGGATTCTTTTTTGACTTGTTCATAGGCGGGCAGCTTTTCAACCTTACCTTCGTGGAAGTAATGAATCCCTAAACGTTTCACTCGCGCACGGATGTCTTCGGCGTTAGACCCCGTAATTACAGCGGTTTTATATCCAGCCATATGCAGGCGAATGATACCCATCCCGTCACGAATATTAAACATGCGGCGCCACTCGCCGCCAGAATCGTAAAATACGCGGCTGTCAGTCATGACACCGTCGACATCTAAAATAAGAAGTTTAACACTGGAAATAATTTTCGGGTTCAATCCCATGAAATCATTTTGCAAATTTAAAATTTCATGAGCAAGAATTAATGTAGGAACGAGATCTTTTAAATCAATAATCCCAAGACCGACTAGATGAAGGTCTGTAAATTTTATTTCACTCCGGCTTTGTAGCGTAGCAAATCTTGGACGTGAATGATTCCGATTGGCTTTTTTACATCGCTTGCATCGGTCACGAAAAGCATGTTTATACGAAATTGTTCCATCAAAAATAATGCCTTTTCCGAACTTTCTTCAGAAATAATTGATTTGGGAACTTTAGAAATCATATCCTTAGCAATTCCTTCTAATGGCCGATCATTAGTTTCTAGGCGACGACGAATGTCACCATCGGTGATAATTCCCACCAGTTCACTTTTTTCATCGATGATTCCGGCCGCACCACGAGTCTCAGCCTGCGACATTTTTGAAAAAACTTTCTTTAGGGGATCATTAATTGAACTTAAAATAAAGCCGCCACCGGTATGCATGACATCTTTTACTTTGCTCAGCTTGAAGCCCAATCCACCACCCGGATGTAATTCAGCAAAGTCAGTTTCTTTAAACTTTTTCGCATCCATTACGACCATCGCTAATGCATCACCCATAGCCAAAGTAGCTGTGCTGCTGGCCGTGGGTGCTAGCCCCAATGGGCAAGCTTCCTTAGAAATTTTAACATCGATTACTACCGAAGAGGCACGCGCCAAACCGCCACCTGTATTACCCGTGATCGCGATCAACGGAATTTTTTTCCGATTCAAATAGTTCAACAATGAAGTTAGTTCGGCCGAATCACCACCGTAACTTAACCCAATAACAACATCTTCTTCCTTAAGCATTCCTAAATCGCCATGCGAAGCTTCCGAAGGATGAATATAAAAAGAAGGCGTTCCGGTAGAAGAAAATGTGCTAGATAACTTTTGCGCAATTTGTCCCGATTTTCCAATTCCAAAAAAAATCACACGACCCTTACAAGAAAGGATTAACTGTGCGGCCTCTGAAAAACTAGGGCCAATCTTTTCCTTTAAAGATAAAATCGACTGCGCTTCAACATCTAAAACTTTTTTTGCCAGATCTAAATTCATTTTAACTTTCTAAATAATTATATTTTTGCGTCACTTTTGATTGGTTTTTTATCTGCGACAATTCCTTAAATTTAATACTGGCTTTTACAAAGTGAGTAAATAAGGGATGTGGCGACAACGGTTTTGATTTAAATTCTGGATGAAACTGAACCCCTATAAACCAAGGGTGATCAACTAATTCGATAATTTCAACCAAATCACGTTCGCGACAAATGCCCACTGCATTCATGCCTTTTTTCTCGAACAGGGCCTTGAACTTGTTGTTAAATTCATATCGATGACGATGTCTTTCGCTGATATTCGGTTCCTTATAAATTTGGAAGGCTTTGCTGTGCGGACTCAGGTGGCAGTCGAAGGCGCCCAAACGCATAGTTCCGCCTTTTTTCGAGACATTTTTCTGATCTGCCATCACATCAATAACAAAGTTAGCATTTCGTTTCAATTCGTCATGCCATTCGCGACTAGTGGCATCTTTGATACCGCAAACATTTTTTGCAAATTCAATTGCCGCTAACTGCATTCCGTAACAAATTCCGAAAAAGGGAACAGATTTTTCACGCGCGTATTTAATAGCGCACATTTTTCCTTCAACTCCACGAGGACCAAATCCTCCCGGAACCAATATACCATTCACTTGGGAAAGTACTTGCCCAACATTTTTTTCGTTAATTTTTTCCGAATCGACATAAACAATCTCGACGCTGGCCAAATTTGCAATTCCGCCATGAACAATACTTTCATTTAAAGACTTATACGACTCCTTTAAGTCCACATATTTTCCGACCACTGCAATACGGGTGCTTTTAGTGGGCTTTTTAATAGTTTTTACGATGTGCTCCCAACCTTTGACGTTGGGTCTTCCTGCTGGCAACTGCAATCGTTCACAAACATATTCGTCTAACTTTTCTTTATACAAGTTCAGCGGCACTTCATAGATGGTCGAAGCGTCTTGAGCCGCGATTACGAATTCTGGTTTCACCCCGCAGAACAAGGCGATTTTGGATTTTAACTGAGACTCTAAAGGTTTTTCCGTACGGCAAACTAAAAAATCAGGCTGCAGGCCAATTTGTTGCAATTCTTTTACGGAGTGCTGGGTCGGTTTACTTTTTAATTCGCCTGCTGCTGCAATGTAGGGAATATACGTGACATGAATGAGAACACTGTTTTCATAACCTACGTCGACTCGCATTTGGCGAATGGCTTCTAAAAAAGGTAAACTTTCGATATCGCCAACCGTTCCACCAATTTCCACAATAGTGACTTCCGAACCTTGGGCTGCCTCGAAAATGCGGGCTTTGATTTCGTCAGTGATATGCGGAATTACCTGAACAGTTCCACCTAAATAATCGCCACGACGTTCGCGTGAAATAACTGTATCGTAAACCTGACCGGTCGAAACGCTATTAGAACGAGTCAGTTTTAATGAAGTGAATCTTTCATAGTGGCCCAAATCCAAATCAGTTTCGGCGCCATCTTCAGTCACATAAACTTCACCATGCTGAAATGGTGACATTGTTCCCGGGTCGACATTGATATAAGGATCGAACTTCATGATCGTTACTTTATGGCCCCTTGATTCCAATAACGTTCCTAAACTGGCCGCCGTTAACCCTTTGCCAATAGAAGAAACTACACCACCAGTAATAAAAATAAATTTTTGAGTGAAACTTTTTTTAGTGGTTTTTTTAGTTGAAATAATTTTTTTAGAAACTTTTTTCGCGGCCATAGGAATCCCTCTTTTTAACTACGAGATATAATCAAGAATTTAACAATTTATCTATTTTGATGAGATCTTCGGGAGTGTCAACTCCCCACCCCGCATCACTGACTTTTACCACTTTAATTTTTGCACCCAGATATAACGCACGCAGCTGTTCCAGACTCTCGGCCTTTTCTAATTCGCAAACAGGAGTGCTGCAAAAGCGCTCTAAAAATTCTTTTTTGTACGCGTATAAACCAATATGTTTGTACGCCAGCTGGAAACCCTTTGAATGTTCTACCCGCGAATAGGGAATGCCAAATCGGCTAAAATAAATGGCGTGATTTTTTTGATTTACAATAACCTTAACTGAATTTAAATTCTCTAGTTCGTTAGTTCCGGCCGACATAACTAATGGCTGCGCCAAGGTCGACATTTCACATTCGCTATCTTCAATCAAGCTCTTAATAAGTAACTCTAAATGCGCCGGTTTTAATAAAGGTTCGTCACCTTGAATATTGACTGCAATATCAAAGGATTCTTTTCGAATGGCCGCCCACATACGATCTGTACCTGAAGGCAAATTCGGATCAGTCATTACCGCAGTAAAATGATTTTTGGTTACTAGATCATAAATACCCTGATGGTCAGTCGCGATAATAATTTCACTGACCAAGTCAGATTTTCGGGCCGCTTCAGCCACCCACAGAATCATTTCCTTGTGATTAATTTTCGCTAACGGTTTTCCGGGAAATCGTGTGGAACCATATCTAGCCGGAATAACGGCAATGACTTTTTTGCTCATTTTCTTCCTACTTAATAAAATTTCTAAATAAAAAATCTTCCATTTCATGAACGCCCGTATTTTTTATCGCGGAAAGTGGAAAGACATATTCGGTTTCGGCTCGCATTATGATTTCATTTCTTTTGGCGTCGATCTCGTGTTTTTTTAAACGATCGGTTTTCGTTAACCCAATTACAAAAGAAAGGTCATGTTTATGGCAAAGGGCCGCAAACTCTTCTTCTTCTTCTTGCCAGTCACGTTTGCAATCCATCAACAACAATACCGCTGCAATGATTTCGCGTTCTTTAATATAGGTGCTCATCATTTCTTGCCACTGTTCGATTTCAGCAGACGACCGCGACGCAAATCCATACCCCGGCGAATCGACCATTACGTAACTTTTACCGACTTGAAAAAAATTAAGTAAACTGGTTTTACCTGGAGTCTGACTGACTTTGGCCACTTGGCTGTGACCCAAGGTATTTATAATGGAAGACTTTCCAGCATTTGATCGACCGCATATCAACAATTCTCTAAATTTATGAATGGGATAGTCTTTGGGATACACAGCACTTTTGATAAATTTTATGTCTTTTTTATGTGCCATTTTATATGCCTTACTTTTCCCTATACTAAGACAGAATTTTCCCAAAAATAAGAAAGATTCTGAAATTATAAAACCTAATCCAATATAACGAATCTGAACGGTCCGCCCTTTGAATTATCCGAATTCAAACAAGGAGAATATATGTCATTTTATCTTATCAATTGCAACAATCCCCTCGAAAAAATCAAGGTCGACGATCTTCTAACGATTGGATCCGATGTAGAGTGCGGGGTCCACTGGAACAGCATCCACTTGAACGACCGCCACTCGCGGATAGAAAAAAAAGAGAACTTTTACCTAGTCCGTGATTTGCGATCTACCGCTGGAACTTGGGTTAACGGTGCTAAAATCAACGAGGCCTACTTGAACGACGGAGACATACTAGAATTGGCAGACCGGAGCTACTACTTCAGTGATGAGTCGATCGAAAACCGCGAAATGAGTCGCCTAAAAAGCAAAAATGAAAACTTAGAGGCTCAGTTTTTAAAGTTAAACAGTTTAGCTAAAACAGAATATCCGGTTTTGCTATTAGGACCTTCCGGAACTGGCAAAGAAATTTTGGCTGAAGAAATTCATAAAAACTCACGCCGAAAACACGGCCCTTTAGTTAAAGTGAATTGTAGTGCATTGACAGAAACATTAGTAGAAAGCGAATTGTTCGGACACATCAAAGGGAGCTTCACTGGCGCCATAGCCGACCGAAAAGGTGCCTTCGAAGCCGCACGCGGAGGTACTTTGTTTTTGGATGAAATGGGTGACCTGCCTTATGGCATTCAGGCCAAACTTTTACGCGCGCTGGAAAACAATGAAATTCGACCTGTCGGCAGCGACAAAACAATTCAAACCGACGTAAGAATCATCGCGGCCACTCACCAAAATCTGATTGAAAAAATCATACAACAGCAGTTCCGAGCAGATCTTTACTACCGTTTAAACGTAATCTGCCTAAACCTTCCTTCCTTAAAAAACCGAATGGAAGATTTCGAAGAAATCCTATACTTTTTTGCCAAACAAATGCGCGTCAGATTTTCGTTCAACGCCATTCAAGAACTAAAAAAATACAATTGGCCGGGCAATATCCGAGAATTAAGAAACACAGTCGCCCGGGCCAACGCATTCTTTCCAAAAAAGGAAATCTGCGAAACCGAAATCGCGTTTTTGCTGGATCATTTTTCTAAAAATCCATATTCTGCGCCGGTAGCGATTCATAGTGATCTTCAGCCGTCCCCAGGAACGCTGCCAGTGATCAAAGAAATTGAAAAACAAATGATTATCAAAAGACTGATTGCAAACAACGGCAGCCAAAAAAGAACTGCGGACGATCTAGGGATGCCAAAAAGCACTTTACATGATCGCCTAAAAACTTACGGTATCAACGTAAAGAAATACTCGGAATCTAGATACGAAACCGATGAATACGCTATCGGATAATCAAAATCCAATTCGGCCGGGGAAGCGACTTTTCGCTACTCTGGCTTGAGTACAAAAGTTTTAAGATTTACTTTTTTTAATTTGCCAGTCAGCAATACTTTGTCGACTTCTCTTTGGATGGTGTCGCACATCATCTTTTTTCCTGAAACATCAGCAATGTCATTATAAGAAAATTTTTCGACTGTTCTAAAAACTTGCTCACGTATTTCGTATTCACGATCTTTTAACTCCAAAACTACTTCTGGAGCCACCGTTTCAAAAACAAATTCGAATGCGGCCATAGGATTTGAATTACCCCCAGTGACTCTGCGCAAATTGACCATTACTTTAGGGATCAGAAATAGATTCTGCGAAGCTCTTAGATTTTCATAGAACGATTCCAATGTTGAATCTTCGTAAGTAATACTTGAGTCGGCTACCTGGGACAAACGCAGTAAAAAGAGATCATCGTGAGTATGAATCAAATCTTTGGTCACCAGTGTATAAACGGCGAAACCCACACCGAACGTGCCCACGATTAGCATTAAAAAAGCCAATTTAAGTTTTAACGAAAGCTTTTTAAAAAATTTGGAAACAGCCGAAATTTTACCGGTAACAGCATGAACTCCATTTAAAATGGAAGCCTGAATATTTTTTCTTCCATCCGTCGCCAAAAAATAAGTAAAATTTTTCGCTCGGATCGACAAACCGATCATGCGATCTCGAATGAATTGAAATATTTTTTTAATTCCTAAGGAAAGAAGATAAATTTTGGGAATTTTATTAAAAATTTTTAAAAGCCCCTTCTGTTTATCCCACCAATCTTTTTCCGCAGATTTTTCAATATCCTTCAACGTAAAAACAATATCAGCGGCTTTTAAAGATTTATCATTACCAATTTCCCCTAGTTTTTTGCTCAGCTCAGGGTCTTCCAACTCTAAAAAAGCATCCAGATCTTCTAAAGTCATCTCCGGGTTGGCTGTCGCCAATGGTACGGGCTCATCCACTTCGCTTGGACTAGAGTCTTTTTTATCTTTAGGTTGATCTGAACTCACAATGGACCTTTGTCTTGTAGTTGAGCATTTTTTTTACTTTCAATCTCTATTAGAAGTAAAAAATCTAAACTCATCAAGTCATTTTTGTTATACTAGTCACATGAAATATGAATTAAAACTTTTAATCTTCCTTACATCGACATCGATCGCGTTGTCGGTAACAGCCGGCTGTGCGATGTTCGAAAGAAACCAAGATAGCGGATACTCTGCCGCGCGTCCTAGTAAAGGAAATTTCAAAGTCTCGTCGAAGGATTCAAACAAACAAGTTTTCGATTCAAAGTTAACAATGGAAGAGTTAAAAAATTATTCAGGTTTGCAAAATTCATCGGTGCTAAAAGGCAAATTACGAACTTTGGAAAACTCGATCACTAGTAAAAAGGAAGTAGAACAATATTCCAAATATCTACCTTGGTTTGAAAGTGAACAGGAAAAAATTCATTTTCTTTCTTTGCCGGGATTTGAGGCCAAGCAGGATTGGATTAATGAAAATAAACTGATGAATCGAAACAGTGATAAAGTATCGGAAATGAAAGAAGTTATCGATGCACAGGACATTTCACTGGGGATGCCACAAGACTTGGTTAAGAAAAGCTGGGGCGACCCAGATGCCGTTGATGTATCTGGAAATCCACAATTTAAGAACGAGCGCTGGCGTTATAACAAATATGTATCTACGCAAGATGGCTATAAATTAGAAAAAAAATTGGTTTATTTTGAAGGCGGCAAAGTCGTCGGGTGGGAAGTCGAATGATCGACTTCAACATAAGGAGTCGAATGAAGACAGTAATATTGATTTTTTTAGTCGCACAAAGTTTTTTAATAACCCCCGCTTTCGCCGACGAAGGTTCACAGCCCAACCAGTATGAACTTTTCTGCAAGCAAGCCAAAGGCCCCGATATAAAAGTTGGTTTGAAACTGCAGAACGGTGAAATCAAAATACTTAATACTCGTATTCCAA
>JAYVAZ010000195.1:0-6683 GCA_043750675.1 Pseudobdellovibrionaceae bacterium
TATTGATTGGAACTACAGCGAAAATTATCTGATGTTTGTTTGGAGAACTTTAAATACTCTATTTCAATTGCGGAAAATGGGAATTGGGTGGGATAAGGCTGCGCGCGAAGTGGCGCAAGGGCAACTGCTGGACAAAGATTCTTTGTTCTACTGCGGCGAACATTTGTCCGAAGAACTCAAACTAACTAAATTTCACTTGGAACAAATCATTGACCACTCGAAAAATATTTCTGTAATTGACGTGCACGCTGGTTTAGGCGAATACATGACAGAATCTTTGATCGTTGAATATTTAGATCGAAAGGAATTTAAATTTTGGAAAGACAAATTTGATAATGCAGATTTGATTATTCCTGACGAAACAAAAGGATTTTACAAAGTAAACGGTGGACTGTCTTATTTATTCAAAAAACAATCACCTTTCAAAGACGTCAATTATATCTATCAAGAATTTGGAACCAAACCTAGTTTTGATGTTATTGGCGCTTTAGTATTAGAAAACCATCATTTCAAATCTAAACCGCGAAACTCGAATGAACATTACGAAAATGAATATTCAGATCAAATGTTAGATAGTTTTTTTCCTTCAAATGAGGACTGGCAACAGTATTGTCTTCAACAAGGATTGCTTCGTTTAAAACAGACACTAGAGCCTACCTAACCGAAAAGGATACTTCGTCTACGATGTCATTCCTTTGATCTTTAATTTTAACAACAAATCGTCCTTTTTTAATCGGCCACAAAACCATTTCCTTAGACAAATCCAATAATCGATCATTCATAAAAATACGATGACCTTTTTGGGGAAAGTCGATTTCGATGGGCATTTTTTGAAATTTCACTGGAATATCAGGATCAACCGCAACAATCATTTCATCCGCCGGGTAGCGTATTTTAGAATGCGTATGTTCCGCCAGTTCGACAGAAGCATTAATAAAATGCGCTGGCTCTTCTTTAAAGTTTGGATGTAACTGCAACATGATTTGCCGCCAGATCGGAGCCGCACCACTAATCCCGCTGACATTCCACATTGGTTCACCGGAAAAATTTCCAACCCAAACGCCTACGGTAAATTCCGAAGTCCAACCTATACACCAGTTATCTCGCATATCTTTACTGGTTCCGGTCTTAACAGCGGCCGGAAAAGGTAATCCCAAAATACTATCTAAGCCGAAGGTAAAACGCCGGTATTCTGGTAACGACAAAATATCAAAAATTTTCTGGCGAGTAGTCCCCTTAAAAACCTCCGAATCGTTCGCCAAATGGCGATAGGCATTCGTTAACTGCCAAAGACTAATATCTACCGAGCCTAAAGCCAAACTCGGACCGTAAAACTCGCTGGATTCTAAATCGGTGAAACCAAGTTTGCCTAGATTTTCTAAAACTTTTTGCTCACCAACCAATTCTATAGTGCGGACCGCTGGCACATTCAGACTGGAAGCCAACGCTTCTGCGGCTGAAACACGACCACGAAACTGGTAGTCATAATTTTTAGGGTGGTACACTCTTCCATCTGGTAAGGAAAAATCTGCCGGTGAATCATCTACCAAAGACTGCAGGTCCAAAATATTTAAATCAAAAGCGGTGGCATACACAAATGGTTTGATTGTCGAACCGGCCTGTCTTTTTGCCTGAACTCCATCAATCTGTGCAGCCGTTGTAAATCCATTTCCACCATTTCCAGCATAGGCCAAAACTTCACCTGTTTTTGTATTTAAAACAACAGCCGCTGCGTCTTTTACATTTTGATTTTTTAAATTGGAAAGTTGCTCCCTTAATAAATTGAGTACCTTTGATTGTAGATCATAATCCAAACTGGTTTTAATCAAACCTTTGTCATCTGTACCTCTGGTAAATAGCCGCGAAAAAACTGGAATCAATAGGCGTTCACGATTTAAATCATAAGGTCGACTTAAAATCGACTGCGCTAATTGCAAAACGCTTTCGCAGTTTTGTGGTGGCAGTAGGAAGCAGGCTCGTTTAGCAACCTCCTCGGGCCGGGCGTTAGGGGAACGAATCAACGCGATCAACAGGGCCGATTCACTGTCGACTAACCCTTCTGGGTTTTTCGAAAAGTAACCCAGGCTGGCTGCTCTTAGTCCAACCAGTTCTCCACGAAAGGGATTTAAATTTACATAGGCTTCAAGGATTTGTTCTTTGCTCCATTGGGTTTCTAATTTTAAGGCATAAAATATTTGAAGAATTTTTTGAATTGGACTTCGACCATGCAAAGGCGGTTTCTGCTTTAATAGACCACCCAGCTGCATACTTAATGTGCTGGCCCCGCGTAATTTTCCAATTCGGAAAAAATCAAAAAACGAATGGCCGATGGCTATAAAGTCTACTCCTGGATGCGTATAAAAACGCTTATCTTCAGCAACCAAAAGAATTTGCAAAAAAGAATGTGAAACCGAAGCCAACTCTACCCAACTAAGACTTCGTTCTTTGCTTTTAGTCCGAATCATTTCTAATGGAAAGTCATTCCGATCTACTACCCATTTATCAGACGGTTTGTAATTACTTTTAACATTTTCAAAACTTGGGACCGTGGTCCCAAACCAAAAGATCGCCACTACCGCCAGCAAAGTAAGTAGGTTTAACCCAATTAAAGTGGATTTAAAATATTTAGTGAGCCACTTTCCAAACTGCATTTGGCTCCTCTCCAAATGTTTCTGGTGAATACATGGCTTCAACATGGGTCTGCGGTAAAATAAAATCTCCCGAACTATTTAACCGAATACGATAATTCAACTTATAAGTGCCCTTTGGCAAATAAGCAGCGTAAGAAATAAAATTCGCATTTGATTTTTCTTCGAACTCTGTGGGCCAAACATCCACTCCTAATACACTCGATTTTGACTTTGGATTCCTATCTAGAATAGCTGAAGATCCTTCCAAGCCCGTGCCTAGGTGTGAGGCTCCTGATGGTATAGGATCTTTAACAACTACCCAAGGATGATCATACTTAGCAAATACAGTTAGTTCGATATTAACTACATCTCCAACCGACCAGACTCCTGGAGTATTCTGCACCACAGGAATCAATTTTCGAGAAACACGGTAGCCTAAATCCAAAGTGTTTTTCAGAGGAATGGCCGCCTTGGTTTCTAATTGAATCCATGGTTTACCAACACCGTTATGGACTACAGTCAAATTTTTTCCTGCAGACTTTGCATCACTTGGCCATGCAAAACTAAAAGTTTGGCCCTTAGGATTTTTTGCCCAATCCTGCACAGACTTATTTCCGGCAAAATTAAACTCGGTCTGTCCAGCAGGCTTTTCAGTTTCAAATTTTCCACTAAACTTTTTTAGATAAGTAATCGCCCAAGCATCTGCAGTAGTTGTATCCCAAATTCCCCTATGCATCGAATTGATCACACCCCGGGCAAACCTTGGTACGTCTTCTGCCCATAAGGCCTCGTCCATTGAAAAATCAAATATTCCTAACAACTGTTGATCTCGGGAAGTAAACAATTTCCATTGAGCTTCCCAACTTAATTCGCCTTGCAAACTAACCACGGTTCCCTGCAAATTAATTTTGGAACGTAAATTATTTTTTGCTACAGCTAATTGTTCGTCACGATTGGGAATTGTGGCTTCTCTTTTTAATAGATTCGCCCAGGCGATGACCGTTTCCGTTTGCCAAGTTTGCGGATTCAACGGGACCGCAGTTAAAAGTTCCTGAGAAAAACTTTGATATCTAGATAATGTATCCATCAAAAGAATTTTTTCTTCATTCTTAAAAGGGTTACTTACTAAACTGTCCCACCAATTTGAACAATTCGCAGTCCCTTGAATCGCATTATTTACTCCAGTCAGTAATTTCTGTTTTGTATCTTCTGGCAGCTTTATTCCGTTTTCTTGCAAAATATTCAGCACGTATCGATTCAACTGAGGAGAACCGCAATACGAACTAGGAAAAAACTTTAATAATCCAAAACTATCTAAATAAGTAGGCATCCCTTCAATAACTTTGGCCAATTCTTTGGCGTCTTCCAAGACGATGGCTTTAGAAATTTTTTGTTCCAAACAACTGTAATCATATTCAGTCATGTATGACTTTACCGAACCTAAACCAGATACCAAAGTTGCCTTCGAACCAACAGAAATCCCACCTTTTTCCGCCAACGAATCTGCCGGCTGCTTCAAAGGAATGGTTTCATTCTTTGCCAATTGTAATAGTGTGGCCTGTGTTATGGTAATCGGTACTGCAGGCAAAATCTTCATTTTGGCCGTCAACTGATCACTGCTGCCAGTCTTTACATCCTTAGCAATCACGGTCAGTTTCAGTTCGCTAATATTGACTGGAATTTTTAAAGTAACTGGAATTACTTTCGCTTCACTAGCCTTTAATTCGATATTATTTAATTTCGGTAATTGTGGAATTTCTTTGCTTCCAACTTCCAGATTAATATTCATCGTATTTTCAGTAGTATTTCGAACAGTAATCACACTTTCGATCAAATCCCCTTCTCTGGCGGTTGCGGAAAAACCACCATAAATAATTAGATCTTTGCTGGATTGAATCGTTAATTTTCCATCGCCAAAAAACTGCGCCGCCGCCTGGGCAACCGCTACAACTCGAAAACTAGTTATAGAATCATTTAAAGAAAACGAAACATCAGCTTCACCTTTTTTATTTAATTTAACTTTCGGATTCCAATAAATAATAGGATCAAATAGTTCTCTGTTGTCGGCAGCCATTAATCCACCGCTACCACCTGGCGCTTTCGCTTTGGATCCAAAATGGCGTTTTCCAATGACCTGATTCTGTCCCGAACTAGTCGTTACTCCTAAGCTTCTTTGCCCCATCATTTCTTTTAAAATATCCCAGCTAGAGTTTTCTTTTAAACGCATCAGTGCTTCATCCACAACCGCTACTGCGACTTCAGAATTTTCTGAAAGATCCGTTCCCGCAGCCGTTTTTACTTTGATTTTTGCTGTGACTTTGTCACGGGTATGATATTTCTTTTTATCGCTTTGAATGTCCACCACCAATTGGTGCGCCTTCCAACCAACTTTGATTTCTGCCATTCCCAACTTCATCGTGGGTTTTGCTAAATCAACTAATGCATTTGGTTTCGGATCGCCAACACGGCCACGTAGGGCAATCGCTGATACGAATACGTTTGGCGCGTAATTCCCTTTCACTGTAACTTCCACTGTAGGCTGGTCTCTTTTTACTTCTGTAACGAAAGAATCTAAAACTCCTTCGCGTTCGACCGTAATTAAAACGGTAGAAGTTGGAAATGGAGACATCACAAAGAATTTTGCTTTTTCCCCGGGTTCATATTTTGTTTTTTCCGGAACTAAATCAATTCGATCACTGTCGCTAGGGGTCCACCACTGGTCGGCGCCTTCTTCATAAATGCTTACACTAGTCTGTGCGTAGGTTGATCTGCCGACTTCGTCATTTACTTTAGCCTGTAAAAGGACACTTCCAGCAGGAAGTTTTTTTGGTTCACAAACAAAAAGTCCATTTACATCTGTAACCCCTTCGCAAACTTTACCTAAAGAAACAATTTCGGTTTTAGAATCATAGGAATAAAATCCGCCAACCAATCTTTTGCGATGAGTAATGTAATTCGATAGGAAGGCTTCCACGATATACGAACTTCGGGCTTTTACTTTGCCTTTGGTGTCAGTAATGACTCCTGACACCTTAGTTTTTGTTGCTGTGCCTGACCATCCTTCTGCCTTTAATCCAATAATACTATTTGCTGGAAACAGTGGCGTCTGGCTGGATCCCGTTTTAATTTCTCCATTCGGATCAGCATATTCCATTTCAACAATTAAATTTTCAATTTTTTTGACCTTCGGAATATCTTTCAGTGTGCCTAATAGGCCTCCCTCGTTACTTAGAACATAATCTTGCACTTTCAAAAAAACATCTTCTGGTTCAGAATGATTTTCGCGATCCGAAATTCCTACCTTTTGTGGAGCCGCAAAAAAAGAATAGTCCTTTGCGTTCGGAACGTCAGGTGTGAAATTACCCGGCTGAATACTAGAGCGAACTTTGACCTTCATATTTTTGGCCGGTCCGCCAGATAGGTAACTGGCCGACAAATCCACTTTCACTTCTTTAGGATTTACCAACGGTGTTCCTTGAATTTTTACTTCGGCCTTCATCAATGGAAGGCGATATTCGCTGACGCTAAAATACCCTGTTTCCATGGCGCCCCAATCAAAAGATCCCTCGCTGCCTTCGCCGTTCTCTTCACCTTCGTCATCAGTTTGCGTCTTTTTATTTTTTGATAAGTCCTTGTTTGAAAGGTAAACCGTGTATTTTCCTAGGGTAGCCTCTTTAGGAATTTCAAAACTTCCTACCGCTGTGCCCGTTGTTGGGTCGTAATTAAACGGCAAAGTATATGTTTTTTGTGTGCCTTGATGAACAATCAAAACCTTGTTCGGAAGATGTTTTTTATTTACAAACTGGAATCCTTTAGAAAAATGTTCGCGGAGGATATGTTTCATTTGAACCTTTTCACCAGGCTGTGCAACCATGCGGTCCATTACCGTGTGAAAAACGACGGGTCCCCAATCGCGCTGCAAATATTCTTCCGAAAAATTAAAACGGTAAGATTCGATACCTTTTGACCACTGACTGGAAACAAAAGACAGATCATCATTCTTTTTTGCAAACACGAAAATTTCGCACTTGTCGTATTCGTAACCGGAATCAT
>JAYVAZ010000196.1:0-4418 GCA_043750675.1 Pseudobdellovibrionaceae bacterium
GGAACTTCGCAATCGGGTGGGCATATTGCCGGTCGCTACATTACCGGCGGGTCCTTGGCCGCTCCAACCGGCCCCACCGGTTTGTTAGATATAAAAGTAAAAGCTAAAGACGGTAAACCGTCAGTTACTATTCAACAAACCGAAATGTTTGCCGGTTGGTTTCAGGCTTTTGGTTTGGAATTCACTCCTTTTGAGTATTTGGTCAATGGTCAAAAATTGTTTGGTAAACCGGTCAACAAGGCTGATTTTATTAGCATGGCAGCAGTCAGTTCGGCATCCATTGCCGTTGCTACTGATGCGGGTGGTAGTGGGGAATATAAAGTTGCGGGATTTTTTGCAGCCAACACGGCGTTGAATAATTTGATAGTTGGTCGAGTGGCTGTCGCATCGGGCTCCTGTTCCGCAGTTGTGGGGAAAACAGCTTTTGAAAATTGTATTTCGTTTCAGGATCGTTTCCAGGGCCCTTTTAAATCTGTTGATTCTAGTGGCGCAATGTTGGGCTTCTCAGGCGCTGCGCCGTCTCCGACAACGATCTCCTGGGCTTTTTTACCGGGTGTCTTTACCGCTGACAATTCAGTCATTGATGGTGTAACTATCTTGCAAGTTTCACAAGATTTAAACCCTGATCTTATGGAAGGTTTGATATTAGATCGCGGTTTTAATTGCGAAGGTTACAGAAAAACTGCTGGTATAGTAACTACAGATGTTCCGGTATCGATTACGTCCAAGCAGTTTACTGCCGGATTAGATCCAAACCTTATGTCCATGCGCCCGTTGGCTGTTTGCCCTAGAAAAGGAAGTATCCTATACACTTCGGCTATCACGGAACCTAATTTTAACGATGATGGGCCCGGAGGCGGATCTCAAGGTCCTTATTTAAGGGTCCAACTAAACATGGCCCAATCACAGATGGATTCTTATTTGGTGGCAAAGAATGGATGTTACCCGCTGGATATTTATTCCTTTGAGGGTTATGGAAACCCCTTTCCTGTCTCGCAAGAAGTAAACTTTTTACTTTCGGCCCCGTCATGGGCGGAGTTTTATTATACGTGGGACTGCACAGGTGGCGCAGCACCACAGCCAGTTGCTTTAATTATGGATCCGGCAAATAATAGCACATCTTCAGGCCTGTATCTAAAAATAGTCGGGAGTCCGTCGATAGATAATATGTTTCAGCTAACTGGTTATGAGGGTTTAGGGGATGGTCTTTCATTTCAACCCAACTACAACAAAGTAAACATTGCGATGCCGCAATATGTTTTTCAGATGCCAAGCACGGTCGTGCAAAACGTTTGTTATCAGGGTGAATTAAAAGTGGATATTCCTGGCGGCAGCGGTTGGGGATTCCCTAATTCGGGAAATGGCGGGCAAAAACCATTTCACCTTGCGGCAAACTTATCTGAAGTTGCCGTTTTTACTAATCCAGGTGATTGCGTAACCAATACGAATCCAGCGTCGACATTGGACTCAATGGTTTCCACTTCCAGCACAGGGTTTATTTTTTATTATAAAAAAATTGCGGTAGGGACACATAATCTATCCGTTTCCGATTTGGCTGAATCGATATATGCGACGTTAAATTTCCCCATTTCGACAGGAACGGGAAGTTCTTCGCCACAAAAAATTAGAGTGACCAGTCCAAACAATATGGAGCTAGGTGGCTGTTATCCTTACTTGTTTGAATCAGTTAATGAAAACGGAGTCGTAGTTCCCGCCATAAGTAATCTCGTTGTAGATATTGAGGCTACTGATTTTGGCGTCTTTTATAGTGATGGCAGTTGCATGAGTATGGAAGCCTATTCGGTAAACATTAATCCTGGCCAAACATCTGGCAATTTATTTTTCAAACCAGAAAGAACATCGGCAGGCTATAGTATCGTATTTTCGGGAACAAATAATATTGAACCAACCGGCATAGTCAGTAGGCCAATTGCTTACCCAAGCACGACAGGTCCTTCAGGAGGTCTTTACTTTGAAATCGTAAATCCTCCAAAGTATCCGCATTCCAAATCACTTTCATTTGCAACTATCATTGGATCGCACCAGTTTCCGTACTTGTTTAATTTTAACTCGCCAAGTGGTGCTACAGTAACTTGTACGACTGATGGCGGGGCAACATGGGGAACTTGTGGGGGCCGCCTCAATTCCAGTGCGCACACTTTTAGTATGGAATTCGGCGACGTGATCAACTCCGGCGCCTGGGTAAAAGTAGAAAATACTAACGGCCAATTTTATACATTTCCCATAAATACAATTTTTAAGAATGCAGAATTTAGAAATTGTGATTATGTGCAAGCTACCGGTACCACTTTTGATTTCTTAAATACGGACTCTTCGGTTTTAGCAGCCACCAACGTTTGTTTTAACGGTGTTGTGTTAAGTAAAGGCGGCGGAACCGCAAATAGTATCATGGCTACATCTTCTAAATACTACATTGGATATATCGATTTTAATACTGGTCTTAATTCTACATCCATAACGCCTCCGGCGTCCTACCCTGGGGTTGATATTTCTTCGATTACATCAGCCGTTAATGTGGCCAATATTAATTTTAATTTAGGAATGCCCGCAGCTGTTGGTATCGGCAACACAAGCAATCCAAGTAGTATGCTAATCAGCACAAATAATAAGTATTTTAGTGGATCAGCGAATAATTATACGGGTATACAGTTATCAGGCACGGGGCAAGTCGCCTTGGTGTCGCGAATGGATTCGTTTGTAATAAACGCTAATTCCACCGGTGCCACGGGAATAAGTTTAAATCAAGCTAGTCATGGCATATACAATGGCAAGTTTGTACTGACAAGTACAGCTTCTAATTTAGCGAAAGGGATTTCATTAGTTGCGCCGACGTCGATTACTACGATTAATCTTACATTGGATCATTCTGAATTTTCGGGTTCCGGTAATTTTGTGTATGTTGAAGGCGACAATACAAATGGTTTCTGGCCTAATATTAGTATAATGAACACCCGACTTGATAATATTAATTCAAATCCATTAGGCTATTCAATTTATTTGAAGAACAAAATTGCGCTAAATATGTCAGATTCAGTGCTAAGCCATTCGGGTCCAACTCCGTCAGTCAAGTTTTTTCAGGATAACTTAAATGGAACTCAATTCGTGAACATTCATGGAACCCGATTGGTTAATGGCACCGATCAGCCCGCGATTTCGGTGTTCGCAAGCGTAAGTTCTGGGTCTGTAGGCAATTATGATTTGTCGGACAATCAATTTGTAAAAACGGTGGGGGCAACAGCCAGTGCCATTGATTTAAATGTTAATAGTGGGGCAGGAAGTGTTGCTATAAGAATAGGTAGCACAGCTGGACACGGAAATAATTTATTTTGTGGATTAAGTGGCGGCAGCACCTGGGCCAATGTCAATACCGGTAATGCGATTACAGCAACGGGAACGCAACTGATTCCTCCCGCTATTGTTAATACCGCCAATTCCACATCAAAAATGTGTACTCATAAAAACTAAGATTACCAATCGCAAAGCAAACTCTATTCTTTCATTTATGACGTCTTTAGAAACGATGTCTTTATCAAAAATGTGACTACAAACGGATTCAGTGAAAACCTGGGTCGCGGAACATTTAACTACCAAGTCAGAGCGCGAGATGCCGCAGGTAATGTTTCTGCTTTAAGCGCTATCGCAGTGGTCAGAAAATAAGGAATTGCTGGATTGCTGAATTCATAAGCAATCCACCCCTTTCCTGCTCCCTTTTGTTCTCATCAGTTTAAACACAGCGACGTAATCTTTTTTTGCCTGTGCTGCAGAGTAATGCTAGGTTTCTAGTGCTCTTATTCTATTTCGGTTTTACGAGCATAGTCACAACAAAAGCAGGAAAAAATGATGACGTTTGAATTAGTCGAAAAACATGGTGGCCACGAACAGGTGATTTTTTGTCACGATAAAACAGTGGGATTAAAGGCAATTATCGCAATACATAACACTTCGTTAGGGCCGGCTTTGGGTGGAACGCGAATGTGGAACTACAAAACCGAAGAAGAGGCTTTAATCGATGTGTTAAGACTGTCAAAAGGGATGAGTTACAAGGCTGCCGCGGCCGGTTTAAATTTAGGTGGCGGAAAAGCGGTTATTATCGGTGATCATAAAACTCAAAAGACCGAAGGATTATTTCGCGCGTTCGGCCAATTTATCAATTCCTTGAACGGAAAATATATTACTGCCGAAGACGTAGGAACTTCCGAAAAAGATATGGAATATATTTACATGGAAACTCCGTTCGTAACCGGAATTCCAAAGGACTTTGGTGGTTCTGGTGACCCTTCGCCTTATACGGCGCACGGCGTATTAATGGGGATAAAGGCCTCTGCAAATGAAAAATTTGGAACTAATGATCTTAAGGGAATGCGAATTGCGGTTCAGGGACTAGGGAACGTAGGAAC
>JAYVAZ010000197.1:0-1551 GCA_043750675.1 Pseudobdellovibrionaceae bacterium
GCTACTTATGAAGCCCAAGGGCCGAAGTGGTTACAGAATACCGGCCAAGGTTGGATTACAGCCGAGTACGGAATGTTGCCTCGTTCGACACAATCTCGAATGAAGCGCGAAAAAATTGCAACGGGTGGACGTACGCAAGAAATTGCGCGCCTCATTGGACGTAGCCTTCGTTCTGCGGTCAATATGGATAAATTGGGAGAACGCCAAATCACTTTAGATTGCGACGTCATAAATGCCGACGGTGGAACCCGAACCGCAGCAATAACCGGCGGATTTGTGGCCTTGGCATTATGTTTAGAAAAATTAGTTAAAGTGAACGAGATCAAAACGATGCCTCTGATTAATTACATCGCTGCAATTAGCGTTGGATTAAAAAATGAACAAGCGCTTTTAGATTTAAATTACGATGAAGATTCTAGTATTGGAACTGATATGAATTTCGTAATGACAGACCTTGGCCATTTTGTCGAAATGCAAGGAACTGCGGAACAAGAACCTTTTACTAAATCTCAACTTCAGCAAATGATCGATGTAGCCCATCAGGGTTGTATCGAATTATTTAAGAAGCAAAGCGAGATCGTTGGTCACATTTTAAAGCCGAGACTATAATGAACATTTGGTTTGCTTCCGGAAACAAGGGCAAAGTCAGCGAACTAAACCTTCTGTTTAGTACCTACTGTCCCGAAGTTAAAATTACCCCGCAGTCTGAACTGGGATTTTACACTTCGCCACCAGAAACGGGTGCGACCTTTTTAGAGAATGCTCGAATAAAAGCGCGAGGGTTAAAGGCCGTAAAAAACACCGAATGGGTAGTGGCGGAAGATTCAGGCCTATGTGTCGATGGAATGAATGGACTACCGGGAGTGCATTCGGCCCGATATGCGGGCGAAAAAGCACGCGACAGCGAAAACAACGCAAAGTTACTGAAGATGATGCAAATCCGAAATATTACTCCCCGCACTGCTTTCTTTTTTTGCCAAATGGTTGTGATGACGGCGGCCGGAGAAGAATGGTTATTTGATGGCACTCTTAAAGGCATGATTGCTCCCACGCTGAAAGGGCTTCACGGATTTGGATATGATCCCTTATTTGTTCCCGATGGAGAAACTCAGTCTTTAGCGGAATTGGGCTCAGGATTTAAAAGTAATAAATCACATCGTGCCCAAGCCACTTTAAAATTTATCGAAAAATTAAAGCAAAACTAAGATTCGTTTTATTTTTCCAGCCAACTTTTAACCGCATTAAACTGTGGCTGGGGCAATAGACCTAATTTGATATTCAATAATTCTTTCACATAATTTATTTTAACAATTCTAGTAAAAAAACGACCAGATAATGGTACATCATTGCCGCGCACAAGTGTGCCCAAAAATTTCCCCTTGCGATCAAAGGCGCCACCGCCACTCATTCCCGCTAAACTTCTGGCTTCGACCGCAAATTCAACTTTTTCGTCAAACGCAATTTTTCCCTCTTCTGCATCTTTAACAATCAAATCCTTAGCCTCTGCCGTTGAAAGAACTTTTCCTATGCTATAGGCCATCACTCCATTAA
>JAYVAZ010000198.1:0-4087 GCA_043750675.1 Pseudobdellovibrionaceae bacterium
ACAGCGGTTGACCGATACCTAAAATACCTTGAATGGGAAGAAGGCAAAAAGAAACTGTCGATCTTCTTTACATACCCGGCGATGTCTCAAAATTTTTCAGAACGAATTGAATCAAAGGCGGGTGCCTTTGCATAGATCCACGATAGATTGGTCCAAGGCCACCGGACCGGTGTAGACCTTATTGGCTTCCAAAATCCCATCGGCATTTCCTAATGATTTCAAATAGCACTGCTGAACACCCAAACCATTGGCACTAATGCAAAGTTTAACAATCAAATCTTCCAATTGTGAATGACCCATATATTTCTTAGCAGCAACTAAAAGGCGATCATCGTTCATTGCCATTTTAAAACAATCAATCGCATCGGCATCACCGGTTTTTACGTTATAAAGATTTTTCCCTGAGTTACTGCAAAGGCGAGCCTGCTTTTGCTCGATTAAAAAAACACTCAAAGTATTTTTACTAGCAGTAAGAATTTGTGAATCGTTTGCGGCTTGTTGATAACAGCGCAATGATCCTACCGCATCAGAATAGGTACAAAGACCTACCGCCAATTTTTCAATTTCAACGTCCGACTTATACTGTTTATTCATGGTATAGATCTGATTGTTGCTGATGGCTTGTTTATAACACTCTAAAGCCGGCAAAATCAAATGTGTGGGTGGAGTCATACTTGGTGATGCAAATGCCACCGAAGCAACTAATCCAATGGCTAAATTTAAAATGAACTGTTTCATAAATTCTCCAATTAGCCTGTGGCTAAAAATTCTATTTTGGTTTCGTATCAATAGGAGTGGCTTTGGTGTCGATCACTTCGGCCTTCACGTCGATGACGTCACTTGGGTTTGAAAACTTCTGTTTGGAATTATACTGATCCCAAGTGCGCTTCATTCCTGACATATTTGAAAAACTGTAAAAGGCCATTCGGCCGCCTTTGATTTGTCCAAGCAATACACGACGAAACCAAAAAAATAAAATATGGCGGAATCCCGGCAAAATCAGCAATAGCCCGACAATGTCATTAACGGCTCCAGGAATTACTAACAATAAGGCCCCAACCCAGATCATTGCGTGGTGAATGACTTTTGTATCAGGAGTTCGTTTTTGTTGAATACACTTCTGAACTTCTAGAACAACGGACTTACCCATTATTTTTAAAATAATAAATCCACACAACGTTGTCGTGATCCACATTCCAACCGCATCTAAAAATGAAAACGTAGTTATAATTTTATAAATTAAATAAATTTCGGAAATGGGATAAAGGAAAATAAACCATGGCATAATCAACTCAATTCTATCATAACTGGTGCGTGATCAGAACCTTCAACATCATCCATCACTTCTGCCTTCTTTAAACGGGGCAAAAGACCTTTGCTGATACTGATATAGTCAATTCTCCATCCGCGATTACTGATTCGACTATAATCACGCATGTTCCACCAAGAATATTTGTCTTTTACGTCTGGATGAAAATGTCTAAAGGTATCTACAAAACCTAAATCAAAAAAATCAGTCAACCATTTTCGTTCTTCTGGCAAAAAGCCACTTTCTTTAGAAAGCTTCACTGGATCGTGAATATCAATTTCTTTATGGGCAATATTGTAATCGCCAACGACGATTACATTTTTCCCTCGTTTTAGTTCGCCTTTAATATGTTTCAACAGATCCCCAAGGAATCTTTGTTTGAATTGATGACGAACCTCGCCGGATCCACCATTAGGAAAATAAATATTATAAAGATCAAAATCTTTGAATTCAGTGATTACAAATCGACCTTCACTATCAAAGTCAGGAATTTGAATTCCCTTGGTCGTACTTAATACCGGAATATTCGTAAACGTCGCAGTACCAGAATATCCCTTTTTTACGGCCGAAGACCACTCGTGGTAATCGTAACCGAAGGACTTAACCGCATCTTCAACTTGTTCTTTATGCGCCTTCGTTTCTTGCACACAAAAAATTTCCGGTTTTTCTTTTTTCAACCACTTGCTGAGTTCTTTTCTTTCAGCCGCTCTTATCCCATTAACATTCCATGACACTAATTTCATATAGTTGATCTTCTTGGCTTATTCTTTAAACTGTGGCAACAATAGATTTCCAGTTCACTTATATAACGCAAGGAGATAGAAATGCCAATGATTAATCAACCAGCACCGTCTTTTAAAACACAAGCGGTTCTTGATGGCGGCGAAGTTAAAACCATTTCATTAGATGATTACAAAGGTAAATGGGTTGTACTTTATTTTTACCCCCTTGATTTCACATTCGTATGCCCAACCGAAATCACTCAGTTTCGTGATTGTATAAAAGATTTCAGTGATGCCGGTGCAGTCGTATTGGGTTGCAGCGTCGATTCCGTTCATTCGCATAAACGTTGGATCAAAGATGATCTAGGAAATTTGGGACACCCTCTATTAGCAGATCTTACAAAAAGAATGTCTCGTGACTATGGCGTATTAATTGAAGAAGCCGGAATTGCGACTCGCGGAACTTTTATTATCGATCCCAATCAAAAAATTCAGTACATGGGCATTCACAACACAGCCGTAGGACGCGATGCCAAAGAAATTTTACGCGTACTACAGGGCTGCCAATCCGGCGAACTCTGCGCAGCCGGTTGGAAAAAAGGCGACAAACATATTAAGTAATTCAGATGCCAACTGTAAAAGAAAAATTGTTAGAACTGATTTCTAAAACTTACCCGGATCTTGTCGACGACAAGGTCCGGGATTTGCTAAGTGATCGATTGATTAGTCCGTTTCATATTTCACTTCCGGCGGCAGTTCTTAGTGAAGCGGAAAAAATTGCGCTAAATATCAATCAATTGCGGAATTCGCGGGAGTATTTAGAAAAAGTTATTCCATTGGCCACCGCCGACCAAACCCAATATTTAAATCTTAAAAATCTAAACAGTTCCATTTTTTCAAGTTTTGATTTTCATATTACCAGTTCCAATCAATTGAAATTGATCGAGATAAATACAAACGCTGCCTTTGGCGCGTTAGGTCCGTTTCTGTTTAGCGCACAAGGCATTATTCCCTTGGATGAAAAATTTCATCAAAGTACCGTCAAAGAAATGATTTTGAACGAACTGGGTTTGTTTCAAAGTAGTAAAAAGGAAAGAATTCGTATTGCGATCATTGACGAAAATCCAGAAAATCAAAGACTTTACCTTGAATTTTTAATATTTAAAAAAATCTTTGAATCCTATGGCTGGTCCTGCGAAATTTTAAATTCTCTAGAATTAGATTCAAAAAAAATCTCAGAGTTCGATTTTATTTACAATCGAACTACTGATTTCTATTTTGAAAAACCTAAGCATGCCGCCATAAAAAAAGCTTATCTTGAACACTCGGTTTGCATCAGTCCTCACCCCTATGAATATTTTCTTTTGGCTGATAAAGATAGAATGTCGGTATTTACTGAATTAGAAGTATTGTCGGAAATTAAGAACAATCTATTACGGACGATAAAAATTGATTCAGCAAATCAGGCGCAGGTTTGGACCGACCGTAAGCAACTATTTTTTAAACCTAATAATGAATATGGGTCCAAAAAATCTTTTCGTGGCGGAACTATTTCCCGGAAGCTATTCGAAGAAATTGCTTCAGAAAGTATGGTAGCCCAAGAATTTGTCCCGGCGCCGGTCGTGAAATTTAATGTAAATGGAACTGAAGTTGAATTTAAATATGATCTTAGGTTTTATTTTTATCAGGAAAATATTCAGTTTGCAGTTGCGCGACTTTACCAAGGACAAGTAACTAATGCGCAGGCCGAAAACGGCGGCTTTGCCCCCGTTCAGTTTTTCTAATTCGTCTTTTTTAGTTTAAGTCGTAATCAACGAAATACTTTTCACCAGTTTTTAAAACATAGATCATTCGGTAAATTTTGAATCCTATTTTGTAGAATTTTATTTTGCTTTTATTAGACTGTAAAAACTTTTCGAAACTTACGGATGCCGTATAAAGTGAACTTTTTTGATTCCACAATCCGATTTTATCGGAATTGATAACGTATTTAAAATTCCAAAAACTATCGCCGGTTTTATGTTCCGTACTTAAATCAATTAGTGTTGGAAAAAAT
>JAYVAZ010000199.1:0-3811 GCA_043750675.1 Pseudobdellovibrionaceae bacterium
AGCAATGATCGTAGGATCAGTGGATGCCTGCCAATCCATTTCTACTTTAGTGGAAGAAACCGTTTGGACTGATTTTAACCCTAGAAAAGCCGAATCCTTAGCGCCAATCGATGACAAAGCATCTTTACTGATACCTTCATCCTTCGGCATACAACCAGTTGCAAGCACTAGAAAGCTTGTAAGAACGAAACTCGAAATAACGTTCCAATTATTCGATTTTAAAAATCTAAGCACATCATCTCCGCTTTTGCTAAAACCCGAACTATTACCTAGGCAATAGTTCGGCATAAATTAGCGAAAACTTAACCGGAAACAAAAATCAATGTATCAATTCGAGAAAAAATTTAAACGAAACGAAATTTGGAAACAAAATTCCAAATTGGGATAAAATGGCGATTAAAAATGAAACACTTGCTTTAAATTCGTTTCCTCTGGCGGCGGCAAAGGCGAGGCCAAAATTCCCTTAAGTAAAGCTTCCGCTTTACCTTTACTTTCATTCAGCGAGGCCTCTGACTTCAATATCAAATCTGATATAAACTTTCTCTGTCCCATAAGCTGTTCAATAACTTTCTCAAAGTGCGCCCGATTCGGAGAAATCACCGGAGTCTTTTTTAACTCACATTCGATCTTAAAAATTTCTCTATCAGTGAAATTTAAGTAATCATTCAAGGGATGAATCGTCTTAGCATACTCAATTTCCCGGACCAATTTGACAACAGCTCGCTTGTAGGATTCTTTTTCACTACTTACAAAACTGTAGTAGCCTTTTAATTCCCGTTCACGATCTTGGAATTTTTGCAATGTCAGTTGATTGCGGCACTCTAAATCGGAAGTCGTTTTTCCGGCGTCATTTAACTGAGTCTGCAACTCAGATATCTCCGAAATAAGTGTATCTACCTTAACTTCAAGGACGGCCACCTTTTGTTGCGCATCATTTGAAAACTCTTTGCTCATAAAACTTATTTTTATATCGAAATCTCCCTTTAATTGTTCCATCTTTAGGTTATTTTCATCGGCAATTTGTTGGATTCGTTCCGTCTTCTCAGCATTGCTTTTTTGCGCCGATTTCAATTCGAAATCGAGCCGCTTGTTTTCGGCATTCAGTCCGTTGATTTGCTGTTTAAAAGATTCGAAATCCGCAATCATCAGGCACTCGGCCTTGGCCGCATTGGCTTTAAACTCATTGAAGTTTTCGGTGGTCATTTTAAGTTCTTCGTCATGATTATTTCGTTCCCGCAGTAACTGGGCTTCCACCAATTGCAACCGATCAACCACTTTTAGTGTTTCCAGTTTGTCCGTGTTGTAGGTATTCTTTAGCTCTTCAAGTTCCGCACTCTGTTTTTTTACGACCCATTCCAACTCCTTGGTTCGAGCAAGCTCGTTATATAAATTCAAACTCTGACTGCCTAAATCTTTTTTGGCGGCTGTTAGCTCTGAAGACACCTGACTAAATTCACTTTGCAAAGCAATTATTTTATTTTCCCTGTCCGAAACCTGCAATTTCAAAAACGGGATATCGATCTGACTTTCCTCTATAATTTTAGCTTTTTCGCCTTGAACAACTTCCAGTTCTTCCGTTTTGTTGGCCAATTTATTAGCCAACTCTGAAACTTCACTTCTAAGCTGATTGACTAAAGTCGCCGTCTGGTCTGAAGTTTGATTAGTAATCAAAAATAGATCATCAAATTTTTCAGTTAAGTGCTGGCATTCCTTCGCAAGCGAATGGTTTCTCACTAATAAGTTTTCGGATTCTTCCTGGGCCTTTCTCTGACTAACCCTCAACTGTTGATTTGTGTGCGCCATATGTTCTAGTGCGGCATTTAATTCAAAGATTTGCGTTCTAAAAGCGTTCAATTCCGCTTCATAAGTAACGCTGGTTTCAGACTGAGAGCTTTCAAGAAGTTGATACTCGCTTAACAGCTGGCTTACTTTATTCTCGTAAAACTGGCAATCAAGGTTCTTTTGCGCATCTAAATCTGCCCATTCAACCTGAAGTTTTGCCAGCTGCTCTTTGGCGGTATCTTCGATCATGACTAGATGCTTTTTCAAGGCTTCAACTTCATTGCTTGAATTCGACAATTTATTTTCTAAATCGTTCACTTGCTCGACTTTGACTGCATGAAGATTTTCCAGTTCCATAATGCGGCTTTGATTTAAATCTATAGCATAGACAAGTTGCTCACGTTCTGAATTTAGAATCCCCTGCTGTTCCCGAAGCTGGGTTAGTTCTTTGCCCGTCGACTCATTCAGAGATCGCAAATAATTATTCATTTCTTCAAATTGAAGGTTTTGCTCTTCCGATTTCAGAAGTTCGTTCGTAAAACGCTTCTCATTAGCCGATATTTTGTTGTTTAAAGTTTGAATATGGGACTCGAAAGCAGAAATTTGCTGCCCTAAGTCTGAGATAAATTTACTTTTAAGTTCAAGTTCTTTTTCTAGGACAGTCTTCGATTGGATCTGCTGCTGATGTTCCAAAGTTAAAGCTTCACTTTTAACTTCAAATTGCGCCAGCTCTTCTTCAATTTTTACGTATTGTTCTGCAACTTTATTTAATTCTGATTCACGCTGCACTAGTTTCATTTCGATCGCAAAGTTTTGCTCGGCCAAACTCAAAGCATGCTCGGCACTTAAACGACTTCGGCTGGCTAAATTTTCATGACTACCCTGAAGTTCCAAGAGCTCCTGTTTTAAAGTTGTTAATCGCGCATTTTTCCCATCCAATTGGGTTCTTAGCTCGACGGTCGTGGCTTCTAATTCTAAACATTTCTTTTTTGCGATTTGAATTTCTTCTTCATTGAAATGCACTTTTTGAACCTTGCTGACCAAGTTTTGATTTTCGATTTCCAAAATGCTAATCTTGGTCTTTAACGCCGCCACTTCTGAGTCCAAAATTTCACAGTAGTTTCTTAGATTAAATCGAACTTCATCTAATTTATTACTTTTCAAAACGTGTTCTTTTAAATTCTGTGTCAAATCGTCCATAACTTAATCACTCCATTGATAGTTCCCATTTCGGTTCGTTTGTTTCTTAACTTGAGACAAGCTAGACCTTAATCACCAGAAACTAGACGAGTTGCTAGATTTAATTATATTGTTTTCAAATATTCTAAATCATTCCGAAACCTTAATAGGAAGCAGTTTTATTTAAGTAGCTTCTAGTTAGGCACAAAAAAGGAATTGAAAAATGAAATACTCGGATTTATATTTATTTAATCAACTAAAGACAGGGAATTTTCTTTCTAGGAAAACATGGATCGTATTTTTTCTAATCTCTGCCCTGTTTTCAAATTCCAGCTGCTCGTTTTTTAATTCCAAAGGCGAAAATGGCGTTGATTCCAACGACGGAAATTTCAAAGCTACGGTTTCAAAAAAGGAAAACATTGTACCCTTGCCGATCGAAGTGGCTAACGATATCTATAATATTTCTACAGGAAAGAAGACCCAAGAAGAACCCAAAACGCTTCTTACTGAAGAGGCTAAAATTGCGCCGCGAAATTTAGCAGCGGAGGAGCCTCCTCCTATCACTTCGGACCTTGATCAAAAAAGCGTTGTGGTTGTTAGTCAAAATGAAGAAACTCCATCCAAACAAAATACGCAGAAAAATTCACTATACAAGGTAAAAAAAGGCGATACCTTAATGAAAATTTCATTTGAAAAATACGGCGATATTAGACGCTGGAAAGAAATTTACTCTTCCAATCGAAATCTCTTAAAAGACTTCAATCAACTTAGTCCCGGGATGACCTTAAAAATTTCCGGAGTGGAATATGTCGTTATCGAAAAAAATGGACAACCTTACTTAATTAGGAAG
>JAYVAZ010000200.1:0-2680 GCA_043750675.1 Pseudobdellovibrionaceae bacterium
TCCAAGTTATTCTTGACAGTGACAGCATCAACAAGGGCGACCTATTAGCCTTAAATAACCAATTAAGAATGGGTGGCGTGAATACAAGAATTGGCTCTCAGGCCTTTACTTCACTTTTCACTTCAGCCTTGGTCATCGATTCGAAAGTGGCTTTCATTTCTAGTGGCATACAAGAAGACGGTGATTTCAGCACTAGTACCGATGATATTTATGAGTTTGAAACCGAATTTGATTCCAGTTTTAATAAGGGTCTGTAGCCCTTATCAAAGATGGACATAACCCAAAATTGAATTTAGTCTTTAGGTCATGGATGACTTAAAGACCCGTTTCAAAAATACTTTTTTCTTGCAGCTGTATACTTTTTTTAAGATTCCACTTTTATCTTGGGTCAGACCCCAAGTCTTAGAAAACTCGACCGAAAAAACCGTTCTCAAATTACGATTAAGTCGCCGAACTAAAAATCACCTTAACGTTATGTATTTCGGAGCGCTGGGCATGGGCGCAGAAGCCTGCATCGCATTAAAAGCCGTACAAGCCATCGAAAAAAGTGGGCAACGAATTGATTTTATCTTTAAAGACTTTCAAGCTCAGTTTTTGAAAAGGGCCGAAGCCGATGTCCATTTTACCTGCGATCAAGGTCGCGAGGTCGAGGCACTATTACAAAAAGCAATAGCCAGCAAAGAACGCGAAACCCAAACTTTTCGTTCTTACGCAACGACTCCAGATAAAACCGGAAATGAAGTAGTTGCTGAATTCAAAGTTACTCTTTCTGTTAAATTAAGACAAAAAAAGCCAACTTCGTAACCTGAATAATTCTCTCGTATCAAAACGGGACAGAGGGCAAACAAGATTTGTTGATTCCTATTAACTTTGGCTTAGCACTGACGATAAGTTAACTAGCAAAATGACTATAGAACGCAAGGAAATCCACCATCATTATTTAGAATACGTCCATGAAATTGGTTGGGTCTCTTTATTATATCCGGTTGGACTTTTCGCTGTTTCAGAAGTTTACAAATTCCAAAGCCTATTCCTGAGTGTTTCGTTTGTTCAACTATTATTAGTTTGTTTCCAATCTTACATCTGCGTTCGCTATGATCGTTTTTCTGATCGATTAGATCTCTGGGAAAAACTTTTTTACGTTTCTCGCGCCCTTATAAACATTTGCATCGGAATAAATATGACCGGTGCCTTTCACTACGACCCATCGCTTAGTTTTTCAACTGTACTAACGGCCGCGGCCTACGCCGCTACTATCGAATCTTACGGCACTAGCTTTCATCCCAATCGCGCGTTTTTATTTTTTAGTTTGTTTGTTACTGGATTTCCCCCTCTTATGGAGGCCTATGCGCGTCTCAGCATTAACTCTTCTTCCAACGGCATAGCGACCATTGGGGTGATTTATCTAACCTCCATGGGCCTTAAGGGGATCAATCTTAATCGCGGATTTAAGAAATCAGTACAACTAAAAATCCAAAATATGGAAGCGCAAAATCGCATTTCCAAGGTCTTAGATGCCATGCCAGCCAAGGTGACTTGGATTGATGAAGACTTGAATTATCTGGAAGTGAATAAGACGATGGTTGAAATGTACGGACTTACAAAAAGCGATTACGTCGGTAAAAAGGTAGGGTTCCAAGACTCAAAAGGCGCAAGTGCTTTAAATAAAGTGCTAACGGATTTTAAGAAAACCGACAAAGAATCCATCGTGATAGAAGCCCCGTTACGATTCAAATCCGAAACCGACGTTATCCATTCCATACAAATTAAGAAAATAATAAATGAAAAGGCAAATCGGGAGCCTACGACAGAATTTATCATTGTTGCCGTGGATCTTTCCGAGCATAAAAAAATGCAAGAGGAATTGGAAGACGAAAAAATGCGCCATATGCAATCGGCGCGTTTATCGTCCATTGGCGAAATGGCTGCGGGAATTGCCCATGAAATTAAAAATCCACTGGCTATTTTACAAGGAAGCGTTGAAGTTCTTCAAAAGGAAATTCAATTGAACCCGATTGATCAAGGCCGCATTAACAATCGAATCTTTAAAATTACCGAAAATATTAAACGTATCGCCAGTATTATTACCAGCATGCAAAAGTTATCTCGAGACACTGCAAATTCCGAAATGGATTGGTTTGCCTACAACGACATAATTGAAGATCCATTGTCACTATCGCAGCAACGTTTAAAAAAATCAGAAATCGAACTAGATGTTTATTGCGATACTGAAAATTTCGAAGTTTTTTGTCAGGCGCAACAAATCGGACAGGTCCTAGTTAACTTGTTAAATAATGCTCACGACGCCATATTCACGCAGACGAACAAAAAAATGAAACTGATTTACGAATACACTCGTAATGGAACTGCAAAGTTATCGCTGGTTGATAACGGTCCCGGAGTAAAAGATCCACAGAAATTATTTAATCCCTTTTACACCACAAAACCGCCAGGATCAGGCACCGGATTAGGACTCAGTTTATCGAAGAAACTGATTGAACAGAATCGGGGCACTCTTACCTACCATAGAATAAATGATGAAACGCACTTCGTGATTGAGTTCCCTGCGGCTTCGGTGCGCAAAGTCGCCCGATCCACAAAAACCGCTGCTTAAGTCTCTGATTTCAGATTTCCGATGTCAAATCCATCAGATATCAGATATCTGATATCTGATGGATTT
>JAYVAZ010000201.1:0-14249 GCA_043750675.1 Pseudobdellovibrionaceae bacterium
GATCAAATATTCACTGCTGACCGGTTGAATCATTAATGATTATAAGGAGTTGCCAGACCTTCCCTAGGTTGATTTGATTTTTCTGTAACAAGAAATCAAACGCCAAGGAAGGCGGCAACGTGAATCAGCATCGCAAAGGGCTTTCGCTCTTTCAACTTATTGATCGAAAAAAGTTCGACGCGCTCGCGAAAAAACACGGCATCGACCGCAGTGTCCGAAGTTTCAAGACCTGGGAATTCACGCAAGCCTTGATCTGCAGTTTTGTGATGCGACTCGAGAGTTTTCGCGAAATCGAATCGGCGCTGGGCATTCCGGATTCGACTTTCGGCGATGCGCTCAGGCTCCGACATTCAGAATTCTTTCGAGAACTGTGCGACTTGGTTTTACTCGAGATTCGCGGCAAGTCCGAGAGCAGAAAGTGCCGTAAGGCGATTCGGCAAATTCTGGCAATAGATTCTTCTGAAATCGATGTTCACGGAAGCCTTTTCGATGAACCAGGTTGGAAAAAGAAATACACGATCGGTCACAAAGCATCTGCAAAGCTTCACGTCGTTTGGAATGTCGACGGCCAATGGGTCGAAGACTTTTTACGCCTAGCCGCAAAGGCGACTCGCCGGTTAGCCTCCTTCTTCGTCTTTCCCCTAGGACACCATATTTTTTCGATCGGGCGTACAATGATTTTAATTTCTGGCGGAAGATTGTCGCGGCGAAGTCTGACTTCGTCACTCGACTTAAAGACTGCGCAAGCTACCGGGGGCTTCAAAAATCTGCGATGCGGGGAAATCAGAATGCGACCGGAGTCATTTACGACGGACCTTTGTATCGACATTTTTGTCCGCACGAAAATCGGATATGCAGTTGCGCCACATTATTTATAGAGTTCCTCTGTCGGAAAAAGTATTTCATTTCGTGACATCGAACAAAAAAATGAGCGGCGAAACGATTGCCGGCGTTTACAAAAAACGTTGGGCTGTGGAGCTTCTGTTCCGTTGGCTGAAAGGTCATCTCGGCATTCGCCGTCTTCCTACAAAAAATCCAAACGCAATTCGAACTCAGCTCGCCGTTGCCGTTCTGGTTCAACTGTTGTTGCAGCTCAAAAAAATGATCGACCAGTTCGGCGGCACGCTGTGGGATCTCTTGCGAACGATTCGAACCGGGCTATGGCAGCAAATCCTTGTCGAATATGGTCCGCCAGAAGACTGTCGCTGGAGTTCTGCTGTAGCCACGAATTCTACGTCGTGACGTCGCGGAAATTGAACCGGTCAGCAGTGTCAAATATTATTAGAATGTAAGGTTCAGGCGCTCAGGTTTCTTCAGTGCTTACTGAATGCCTATTGAGCGCTGTATGTCACGTTTAGCGTTCTGCCGGATGAAAGCTTGTGATACTCCGATAGCATCGGCCGCGCTTTTGGGTGACCGATACCTCAAAATGAGATCCCGCAGGTCGCTGGGAATCAAACCCTTCGGCTCCGGCACCTCTTCGACCTCAAACTCAAATAAAATCGATCTCGTCACCAAAACCGGTTCTTCTACTTCGGGGTCTCGCGCACCAATCAGCTTCGCTGATTCTAAAATCCGCTTACAGAATACCGATTACTGATCAGATATCCGATATCGCGATATCTGATATCTTGATATCAGAAAAAATAATGCGGCTAAAGACTTAGCGAAGCCATTATTTTACTACTTATATTTACAAGTGAAATACTCGATACGAGATGGGTTGTCCTTTTTAACCTTACTTTTGCAGCTTACTGGAATATTTTTGATTTCATGATAAACCGACTCTGGATCGCTGCTTGAATTTTCAGTTGTGCAGGCAGCATCACCGCAAGAAAAATAAACACAATCTAACCAAAGTTTCTCTTTAGGAAGATTGATAAACGAAAAATTGTGGGCAAAGGGTTTATCGTTATAATCGACAGTATAATTTGACAGCTGTTTCGCTTCTTTAGGGTCCTCTCCGGAGTCGAACCAAATTTGGCCCAGCTGAGAACGCATTCCATTTTTTTCCACAAATTCAGGACATATTTCAAAAGCTCCTGCTGACTTATTTTTTTGAGCTAACGAACTTGTCGGCCGATTATTTTCTTCTGCAACTGAAGCAGACGAAATAAATAAAATTACTATTAGGAGTTTATTCATTCCAATATTCTAAGTTTGTTAATTGGAAACGTGTAGTCCAGAAACTCAACCAAACGTGACTTTTCAAAAATACGTAATGCGAAAAAGTAAAAACAACTATCCCGAAATACTAGAATTACTTTACCATACCGAATATGACAAACAAATCAGACCGCCGTATTTATGCTCTGACGGGGGGAAACGGTTCTGGGAAAACAACCTACGCTTTAAAAATATCTAAGGAAAAAGGCGCTGTTTTTTTCTCCCTAGACAAAACCATTAAAGATTTTAATCAAGTCATACAAAGTTATGATGATTATATGTCTTATTATCAACGCGCATTGGATTTGATGTCTGCGCAGGCTATTTTAGTTTTAAATGAGGGCGGCTCTGTTGTATTTGATTTTGGCGGAGGAATTTCCAGCCGTCCTTGGTTGAAACAGATTGCAGAATTAAGTGCAGCCGAAGTTGAAATTTTTCATTTAGAAGTTCCTTTAACGGAGCGGCGACGGCGAATTCAGCAGAGGAATGTAGAAAAGGACCAGGCTGTTTACTTTTTTCATATGAGTGATGAGGAATTTGATCTTCAAAATAAAACTGATCCACCAGCGCCTCCAACCGAAGCTGGAATCAAAGTAATTAAGGTGAATAATCAGTAGTTGCCGCCTACTAGTATAAGTTTAACAAGTTACAATTGCTGACTCTCTAATAAAATAATCGCTTCATCTAAATTTTTAACAGAAACATAACTGTCTTTTTTTATTCTCTTAAATAATTCTAGAATGGTTTCATACTGATGTTGGCCAGTACAATTCCATTCACCGGTTTGCTGGTTGCGTGCATAGTTTCTTTCATTCAATAGCTTGAACGTATTTATCGGAAAAATATTTCTTGGGGCAAAAGAAGGATAATGTGCACCCAAATACGGTTCGCTGATCGTTTGCATAACTAAAGGCACCGTACACCAGTCTCCAGAGGGACCATTATTGTATCCAAATGGATAACCGATAACGGTGGCCCTTGCATTTCTAGCAGTTAAAAATTCGGTCAATGGATAGTAGTCATCACTGCCTACTGTTATATTCAAAACTGAATAATCGCCTAAAGGCGTTTTTTTATCAAAAGGATCTGGGGCAATATGACTGACCAAACTGGTCGGAAAATGATAGGTGTCGACCAGTAGTTTAAAGATTTCTAATTTTCTTTGCATACTAATAGAACTACCAGCCACCACCATCAAAGCATTCCCTGTCAGATTTATCCGGATACAACCGCGCAGGATCTGATGTTTAGCCGTATCGGTAACTGGGATGGCTTCAATTAAATCGGTTTTGCCTACTTGTAATTCATCTAAAAAAGCTTTGCATAAATTTCCGTCTGGAGTGCTGGTTTGATCTGAATGCAGGGTTGTCTTAAGTTTACCGTTTTCATAATCTATAAATTGTTCGTCAGCGTGAAGGCCGATTGAACCTTTTGCCGCTATAGCACCAAGAAAAAAAATTCCTGAAATAAGTAATTTCATCAGTTCCTCCGAATTATTTTTGTAGTAATCCTAATCCGATTAATGCTAGCGAACTTATCACCGTAGGCCTAGAAAATAGCGGACGGCGAAAGGCAAAAGGCGTTCGGCAACGTTCGGAAACTTAGCCCTTACTTCCGCCCTCCAAAAAATCGACAGGCCGAAAACCATTACGCAGAGAAGGAAAAAATACCCTGTCGAACTTATTTACAGTTTGAAAAAAATTTCAACCGAAGTATTCGTACCTGCAGGAAATGCGGGTTTGGACTATTATCGATCTATTAATAAAACATTACCGCAACTAAAAGGAACTATTATGAAAACCTTACTCTTTTCTCTACTATTAGTTATTTCTGTTCAAGCCTCAGCTTTAGACGAAGCTTTAAATCAGTGCGTCGCCGATCGTTTACAAGCCTACAATAGCGATGCTTACTACTATCTATCTGTTACGGATGTGGAGTCGATGTTAACTATTCCTGAAATGTTCGGCCATATTGACGCGATAAATGCGAAGGCACGTTGCGAATTAATTAGTTTTAATGGGGTTTTAACGGTTAAAGGAACTACTTGTGTGGCTAACACCCTGCAGGCGTATAACAGCGACATTTACTACAATCTTTCAGCTAGAGAGGTCAATCTGATGTTAGACAACGTATTAGCAACAGGACATTCTGACGCTATGAACGCTGCCCGCCTTTGCAAAATATACTAAAGCCCTCGATTAAATTAAAATTTCAAAAAGGCTTAGTGGAAACACTAAGCCTTTTTTTTGGTCTGACTAAATTGAATTGGCAAGTGCCGCCGTCCATAGTAGCCTCCGTTTGAATTTGTCTTTAATTCATGAACAAAGGGTTACCCATGACAAAAAAATTCTTTCTTAACTTAACTTTATCTCTATTAGCCGTTTTGGCATTGGCTAACTGTGCTTCGGTTCCTATGGCTTCAAATGAAAATGATATAACAGCCAAAAAATTTGAAGTGCCGGCAAATAAAAGTCGAATCTATGTTTACCGAAACGAAGCGCTAGGCAGTGCATTGAAATTTACTTTGGCGCTGGATGGAAAAATCGCCGGGCAAACGGCTGCTGATGTTTATTATTTTTGGGACGTAGAACCGGGAAAACACGAAGTAGCCTGTATAGGTGATTCCAATGCCGGTATCTCTGTAAACACCAAAGCGGGTAGTTCCACTTTTGTATGGCAGGAAGTAAAAATGGGTTTTTGGGTCGGCCAATGTGCCTTGCATGAGGTGAATCAAGAGGAAGGCAAAACCGCCGTTCGCAGCTGTAAATTAGGTTTTCAAAATTAAAAAAGACGAAACTTTGCAGCAGTTAGTTAAACGTTCGGTTTTGATTGTGGTTGTTACGCAAGATACACCCGTCACTGAAGTATTTAAAACGGTGATTTTTTCAAAAGAAACTCAAGCTGATAAGGCGTCCGATAGTATTTATCAGGAATCCGTCAAAATCTATAAAATTCAAAGTGTGGTAAAATCCCAAGAGCAATGGGACAAAAAAAAATCTCCGACCCTAAAGGTTTGGCAACGACCTCTGCTGGATGAAAGCCACGTCCGCCTTTATCATGAAACCGGAAGAAGCGTTGAACCCGTTGTTGATGTCTATTCGGCTGGTTCGAAAGCTCAAGATAAGAGACCGAAAATTCTTTTTTTGAATCCCAAACCGAATAGTCCCGGAGTTTATATTTTTCTGGGTGAAGAAGGAATCGGTGCCGTTTCAAAAATTAAAAACTACGTAAATTCATAAGTTAAATTACCGCGGCGCAAAATCTTAGTATTTCCGGACCCATTCGGTCCCTCCTAAGAATGGCACAGTTGTCGCTTTAGGCAAGGGTTCCCTAACAACTGGTAGCAAAAGGAAATTTATGAAATGGTTATTGGTATTATTATTTATTGGATCCACGGCAATCGCAGACACGGAAACTGTTCTTAAAGAATGTAGCATTACTTGTAGTGCGCGCTGTAAGGACTATGCACTAGAAATCAAAAAAATGGCTGACGATATTCTAGATAATTGTGGTTCAGGCTCAGGCAGCAAAGCCGCAATCATTGATGCTTGTTCCCACGCAGGTTTTTCTTACCAAAGCGACATTCAAACTTGTATCTCGACTGCATCCTATGCTGCCGATGTGACTGCCTGCGCACATTCTGGCTTTTCATATCAAAGCCAAATTCTTGAATGCATCAAAAGTAATTAATCCAACTCTTTCCTTAGGTGCCGATATTCTGCTATTAATTAAAGTATGAATATTGGCATCATTGTTTTTGATGAATTTACAGACTTAGATTTCTATTTACCTTGGGATCTTCTTAATCGCGTAAAACTCCTAAAACTAAAAGACAATTGGAATGTTGAAATTATTTGTGATCAACCAACAATTAAATCCGCGACCGGATTAACACTTAATTCAACCAAACCTTACCGGTTTGCAAACGAATGTGACGCTGTCTTTTTTTGTAGCGGTTACGAAACCAGAAAATTAATTAATGATGAAGCCTTTTTGCAAATTTTTAAACTGAACGAATTTAAACAAATCATTGCCGCAATTGATTCCGGCGCACTTATTCTAGCCAAATTGGGATTACTAAAAAACAAAAGGGCAACGACCTACCCTACGGCTTTTGAGTTACTAGGAAGTTTGGGCGTCGAGGTCGTAAAAGAACCTTTTGTGTGTGAAGGAAACATCGCGACCGGTGCAAGGTGCCTGAGTGGTGATAAAATCGCACTATGGATTATTGAAAGGTTGGCGGGTAAAGAAATCGCCGATAAAGTTTATGAAGCAGTGAGGCCCTTATAATGAAAATAATATTTATTTCTTCTATAATTTTCCTTAGTTTTTTAGGATGTGCCTCAACAAACCAAACAGCGAAGACCGCAAACGCCGCTGCAAACGCGGCAGTCGTAGCCGGTGTAATGGCAACGGGAACTGTACCCGCCGGAGCCGCTATTCGCCTTGATTCAACGACACCTTATCAAATTCAAATTGTGGGCACTGTTTTTTGTGAAAATGATACCCTTTATCCGTTTAAACTATTACGTGTTGATTTTTTTGATAATGGTCGTCTGACAACTTCAATAGATGTTGATACTTATGGAAATTTTGATTCCGTTTACAAATCTCATGTGGGAGCCCATGTAGCCAAGTTGGTGGCAAAAAATTCCAGTCAAACATTAGATACCGCTGAATTTTCCTCGACCAAAGAAAAAGATCGTATTGCCATCAGATTAACTGCCTGTAAAAATAACTAAATTAGATTAGGATATTTTTATGACTACAAATAAAAAAGCAATTGTTACTGGGGCCAGCGAAGGTATTGGAAGAACTTTCGCATTAAAATTAGCGCAGAAAGGTTTTGTTGTAACTGCGGTTGCCAGAACTGAGCAACGCCTTATCGAATTGGTCAAAGAAATGGGCGGCGCCCCTCACTCTTACATCGTCGCCGATTTAACAGACGCATCGGATCTTTTGAAAGTTCAGAATGACTTAACTAAAAATGGTTATGATTTGTTAGTTAACAACGCGGGGCTAGCGCACTTTGGTCCGTTCACACACTTAACCGAAAAAAGTTTAATGAGTATGTTACGACTTAATATGGAGGCCCTGACTTTACTGTCGTACCGCTTTCTTAAAACGGCCAAACCGGGTCAGGTATTAATTAATACTTCATCCGTATTATCTTTTGAACCTTCACCGTTAAATGCGGTTTACGCCGCATCTAAAGCCTACGTCACTTCCTTTACCGAAAGCCTTTGGTACGAATATAAAAAAACTGGAATTTATATTTTAAATCTTTGTCCAGGAGCCACGGAATCACAATTTAATCAAAGGGCCGGCGGACTAGATGGCCGTATTCCCAAATGGATTACTCAGACATCAAGTGCGGTAGTCGATGAGGCTTTGGAAAATGCATTACACCAAAAAAGCCAGCCTACCATTGTGACTGGTTATAAAAATAAGTTAATGGTTTTTATTTTAAGTCGTTTGCCACGCAAAACTTTAGTGAGTTTATTAGGTCGCGTAAATAAAAAACAAATGCAAATGGATAGTATTACTCACAACTAGAAGCGCATAGTTGTCATAAATAGCAGAGAAACTAACAGCTGCCCTATATGGCAGTTAAAAACACAAATCGGCTGTCATTATCTCATCAGAATTTAACGAAAATTTTAATTGGTTATTTATTAACTTAATCACTTTGGCCTGATAAGGAATATTCCCACGCGCAATAGACTGCGCCTTCACGCTTTTAAATTTATCATAGCCAAGAAAATTTTGCGTATGCGAAAATACTTCACCGACACGAATTTCCTCAACTTCAGAGAAGATTTTTTGCGCCTGTAAGAATTCGGCACTCCATTTGGAATCAAAAGCCACACCTTTTCTTATATCTGCCACTAACAATTGTAACATCAAAGCAGAGTCTGCACCGTAGGCAGTTTGCAATTCTACTACCGTCATACCCTTACTAAAAAGATAGGCAATCGAAGCCTCGCTAGAGGTCGCAACCCGATTCCAAATAGCCATCTGATAGCATCCAGAAGTTTGTGTTTTAGAAAACAATAATGCTCTTTCTCCCACTTTAAATTTTTTCGAGGAATCGATTAAGTCTACGTTGATGTCTTCTCGTTGTTGAAAAACACCCAAACTTGTTCGCGCAATAGTATCGAAAAATTTATAAACGTAAAATACTGGCTTTTTGCTGGAGTTCGCAAAACCTACGATCCCCCACTGGTCGTAAGCCGGGATTCCGTAATCTTGCCACGGCAATCCACCCTGTGCATCTAAGTGAACTTGCTGAAACGATAAGAATAAATTGGCCGCATCGGCAGCCAAAGAAGGATTTACGTTACCGGGTGTTTCCTTTTGTGGAAGCCATTCTGATAAAATTACTGGCATTTGGGCTACATTAATTCCCAACTGCTGTTGAAACGTTCTGTAAAATTTAACTCCGTTAACGAAATCGTCTTGGTACTCATTTGAAAAATAATGAAAACTAACGAAATCCATTGGAAGACTTTGATCATGAATATATTGAATTAAATCTAAATTAAGACTTTGCGTTTTAACAGCCGCATCTTTGGCCACTTTTCCCTTCCAAGATCCGGTGCTGGCACCACCAACTTTGGCACTTGGGTGTTGAGTCTTCAAGTAAGGCATCGTTTGACCATAAAGTTCTAAAAATTCTGCGGTGCCTTCTTTCCAATTACATTCCAAATCAGGTTCGTTCCAAAATTCATAATAAATGACTACGCCTTGCCCGCCGCTTTCAATTTCTTTCATAAAATCAGAAGTTACTTTTAACAATTGCTGCCAAACGGCCAAATCTTTGGGGCGATAACTTTGACCCAAGTTTCCACCACCACAAGCTACCGTCGAATCGGGATTTAAACTGAGCCAATTGGGAGTGCGGAAAATATTAATCATTAATTTTTTTGTTTTATTAGATTGCGTAAGATCAGCTAAGTACCCTCGAGAAGATTCTAGACCTTGTTTAAAAGCGGCTACACAATTGGAAAAATCATCGGCAGCATTGGGAACGCATCCGTCGGAAAGGACTACAGCCCAATCAAAAGCATTCACTCGCACTAAATTATGAGTTTGAAATTCCTGCGTGTACATCTGATGACCGGCATTGGTTCGAACGCCAGGGTAATAATTAGAGGACTCATAAACATCTAAACCAAAGTTGGAAAATGCGGCTGATTTTAGTTGAATATCATTGCTAACTTGAAAAGAAAAAGTTGAACTAGTGGCCTGATTTTCAGCCGTTGTTGCCAGATCAGTGCCGGTGCTGCAATTGATAAAACAGACATTTAAAATAGTAGCAGCTAAAATAAGTAATAACATTTTCCCCATTTCACTATTTTAGCTGTAACTTCATAGAGTTCGAATAAAAAAAGTGGAATTTCTCAATTTGAATCGTCGCATCGTAAAAGTAGATATACAAATGAGTATATCATTATGAGATCTGGTAAAAGGACCTATAGTTTTGCGTAATTGCCCAGCTTCTGCAAATGAAGAACATGCAGTTTTTTCGTTTGATAATCGATAATTTTTTCTTGTTTCATTTCGGACATCACTCGAATAACGGTCTCATTAGAAATAAGTAATATTTTAGCAATTTCTCGTTTCGAAATTTCGGATTTTATAACGTATTGCTGGCCGTTGACCTGATCCGCGTAATTTTCACACAACTCGAGTATCAAATTTGCAATGCGTCCCCGAACCGATTTCTTATTTTTTGAAACGTGATCCTCTTCCGAGCGACTAAGTTCTGTTGAAATTTTGATGATTATATTTTTAGTAAAAAGGAGACTTTTAGATAGCAAAAACGATACATCTTCCAATCTAATATATACCGCTTCTAAATTTTCTGATAATACTTCCGCGCTGCCTTTGTAACTGTTTTCGATAAACAAACTTCGATGCCCAGAACTGTCTCCAGGCAAAACCAGTCGCGAAAATTCGATTTTTCCATGTTCATCTTTCTGGATTATTTTTGCTAGCCCACCTAAATGCACAAAAATTCCCAACACGGGATCGCCTTGACTAAAAAGAAGTTCGCCTTTCTTAAAAGTTCGCTTTTCCATTCGATCGCCCAACCAAGTTTTTAGATCTTCACTAAAGTCGTTAAACAAAGGGTGGTTCCAGAGTTCCATTTTGATACTTCCTAATCACATGATCTAGATCATGTTGTGACCATTAAACGTAAGTTGTAAATTAAAGACTATGAAAATATTAATCAATCGTTGGATACAGTTAGTGCTTATGGTCATGGCCTTTTTTGTAATTAGCGGACCGCAATATCTGTGGGCCCTATTTGTGAAACCATTCCTTGAAAAATTTGACGTGCCTTTAAGCCAGCTGCAAATTGTTTTTTCGGTTTTATTGGTATGTATGACCTTTATCACTCCGCTGGCCGGCTACTTTCAGGACCGGTTTAAATCTAGAAACATCATTTCCTTTGGATTAATACTTTGCAGCTGCAGCTGGATTTTAGCCAGCTTCGCTTCATCAATGACGTTTTTGTTTTTTACTTACGGAATTCTAGGTGGCCTAGGTGCTGGAATAACATTTATCGGATGCACCGGAACAATTCAGAAAAACTTCAGCGACAAAAGAGGTTTTGCAACCGGCGTGTTAATGTCCGGTTATGCCTTAGGTCCCCTCCTAACGACACCCTTTGTCGCAAAATCCATTCAGTCCGTTGGAGCAGAAGCGACCTTATTGCTGTTTGGCCAAATTTTATTAGGTATTAGTATAGTGTTGTCCTTTTTCCTACGAACCGATGAAATCCAATCTGAATCCGCGGCAAAAACCAACGTTATTAAGTCCGGTATACATGCCAAGGAAATGCTTCAAACTCCGATTTTCTGGGTGATGTTTGCAATGATGGCAGTCATCGCAGCAACGGGTATGATGATGACTTCCAACATTGCCGTCATTTCGAAAGAATATGGGATCGGTTCTGAAGTTTATCTTTTTGGCCTGGCGGCCTTACCACTCGCATTAATGATTGATCGAATTATGAATGGCTTTAGTCGCGTTCTTTTTGGCTCCATTTCTGACCGCCTCGGCAGAGAAAATACTCTGGCAATAGCGTTTTTCTTAGAAGCCTTTTTTGTTAGTATTTGGTTTAAAGAAATTCGTGATCCTGCAATGTTTATTCTTTTGTCGGGATTAGTATTTTTGGCTTGGGGAGAAATTTTTTCGATCTTCCCGGCTTTATGCACAGACATTTTCGGTGAAAAACACGCTAGTTTTAATTTCGGATTTTTATATGCCTCAGTAGGTGTTGGTTCCATTTTAGGAGGACCTTTGGCTGCTTGGCTGCGTGAAAGTTACGGTAGTTGGAATCCCGTTTTTATGATCGTAATCACATTAGATGTGATTACTGCATGTACCGCCCTTTTGATTCTGAAAAGAATGCGGACTTCAAATAAATCCCTGGTCCCGGTAAGGAACATCGCTTGAAGACCGATTGGTACTGTCAAATTTTACCAAACTTACCGCCCCCGCCTAAGTGGTTGACGGAAAAATATTGCGACCTGCAACGTCCTGCCTCAAATCATTTTCAGTCCCATGAAGGACCATACGTCGGACTTAGAAAACGCGAAGACTGGAAGCAGCAATCCTATGACTGGATTCAACCAATGGCATCGAATGATAATGTTCGTCGCCACTTTGATTCGGTTTGTTTGGATTGGATTCGACAAAACATCGTTTCAGATTTCACTGAAAAAAATTCGGGAATTATGTTTTTTGACCAACCTCAACTGCCACACACTGATTCTACAAGGGACTTCGTCCTACTTTATAATGTTGAAACGGGCGGAGAAGAAACGGAACTTTGTTTTTGGCAGGAAACGGGGTTCCCCCTATTTCGCGCCCGAATGACCACAGCGTCTCGGGGTGAAAACTTAAAAAAAATTCTTACGCTGAACGGGCCGGCCGGTAGTTGGTACTTGATGAATACTTTGGTTCTACATTCGGTGGAAAATATGACCGGTCTACGAATCAATTTACAAATTAGTTTCGAGAAAAACATTCCCTTATCTTTATTAAAAATGCAATCCAAGGAGGATTAATGAAAACATTCAAGATCAGATGGGTATTGGCCCACGAACCTTTAAGCCTTTTTTTAAGAGCAGCGCAGTCCTTTGCGAAAGCCATAAACAACCAATCACCGGAATATCAGCTTGATGTAGAAATTATGACATTATCTGAATATTCGGAACGTTATAATAACGGAGTGGCCGTTTCTAAACACGACCTTCTGGATCTTATGAATGCTGGAAAAGTTGAGATGAGCCAGATGTACACAACCTGGCTAGCTGAGAAATTTAATTCCGACATGCATGTTTTAGACATGCCATTTTTGTTTCGGGACCATGACCATGCGCAAACGGTTTTAGAAGGTCAGGTTGGACAGGAACTTTTGAGTGGTATGAACAAAAATTCGAGCGTACGTGGTTTGGCCTTCACTTATTCGGGGGGATTTAGAATGATTCCCTCACAAAAGCCTATTCGTTCTGTAGCTGATTTTAAAGATATGCCTTTACGCTCCAATAAAAATGTCTTTGCTTTAGAAACCTTCAAAGCGGTTGGCGCGATTCCTATTCCCACAGAAGTGGAAGATATTGTTGAGGGGGTATCCAAAGGACAATTTGTGGGCGGCGAAAGTGCTTGGCCACGGGTTTATCCATTGGCTCAAAACACCTTTTCGGTTGCCATGAATGATACAAAACATAGTTTATTTTTAACTTCCATGATTATAGAGGGAAATTTCTGGAATTCTTTATCACCGGAAGTGCAAAAGTTTATGCAGGAAGCGGCCAAACAAGCGGCTCGTGAGGAAAGAAAAGAAGCCATTAATGACGGTGAGTTAGCGAAAAAACGAGCCAAAGATGAAGGCATTGAAATTGTAGAGTTATCAGAAACAGAGACTAATAAATTTATCGACGCAACTAAAACGGTTTATACGAAATTCGAAAACTTTTTTAGTCCTGGATTAGTGAATAAAATCAAAATTCAATAGAAAAATATTTAGTAAAGTAACGGCTTTTATGCCATAAGTTCGTTTATGTAAAATGAGGGACTTATGGGAAAGCTTTGGCTACGACTTAAACTACTTTATTATACCATTCGCATTGGACGTAACCCGCTAGATACGGCGGCGGCGTTGGCAATAAACCCTTGTTTGTTTCGTCTAAAGTACCTTGATAAATCCAAAGAAATTTTATCCGCACAACCCAAATGTAATAGTTTAATCAAAAGTCGCCTCTTACTAAAACGAATGGATTTGAACGAACTAAAAAAGAACCCAGAGGGATCTTTAGGTTACGTTTTTGCTGAACACATGATCCAAAATAATTTAGATCCTAACTTCTATAATTTTCTACCAGTGACTAATGACGAATCGTACATCGTTATGCGAATGCGCCAGACTCATGATTTATGGCATGTGCTGACTGGATATTCGACGGAAGTCGAAGATGAATTAGCCTTGCAGGCTTTCACCTATGCGCAAACGGCGGTCCCGCTGGCTATTTTACTTCTAGGGACGGCTTTGTTCCGGGTGGGTTTTACTAACTACTCTGGGGCGACTTCTATTTATAATGCGGTAGCTGATGCTTGGCAAAGAGGTAAGAAGGCGAAACCCCTTTTTGCCATTGACTGGGAGGCCCAGTGGGATACTCCCATTGCAAAATTAAGACAGGACTATGATTTATCGCCAAAAGTACCATTGACGGAATCCATCAAGGATAAGCACAACCAACCGGATGACTCGATCCCGGTTTTGCAGCCCCGCCTTTAAAGAAAACGCCGCCTCCATGGTAATTAGATTTTAAAATAGCCACCTTTTCGGCACCTGTATTAAAATCTAAAACTAGATATGAACTTTGGATAAGGCCGCCTTCATCGGATATCGATCCCAGGTACTGAACCTGATGGGTATTATTTCCCGCCTCATCGACTACCACGTGAATGGCCTGTCCCTTGTCAATCAATTCGGTTTTTAAGTCTTGAACAGAATATTCTAATCCTTCACTTCCGTAAATTCCCGTCGCCGCAAGAAGTGCTACGGT